>JAGPMA010000077.1 GCA_018053145.1 Oscillospiraceae bacterium
GTTATGTAGACTTCATGGTCTCCGACGATATCACCCATACGCAGAGAGTGGATGGTTATTTCGTCCGGGTCCCTAGTCTCAAAGCCGCTGCGGCCACATTTTATGACAGCATCGGAACGGACTGATGTGATTGCGTCCGCGATCGTCATGGCAGTTCCGCTTGGGGCATCCTTCTTGCGATTGTGGTGTTTTTCAACTATTTCAATATCAGCTTTCGGGAAAGCCCGGGCCGCCTGTCTGGCAAATTCGATGAGAAGCGCTACGCCGACGGACATGTTGGATGAGTGGAATAATGGGATCTTTAGAGCAGCTCTTCTGATGACAGCAAGCTCTTCCTGAGTGTGCCCGGTAGTCGCTATGACAACAGGCAGACCCCGAGTGACGGCATATTCGGTCAATGTTTCAGCCGTCGTGTGAAATGTAAAATCAATAATTACGTCAGCCGTGCCGGTGTATTCTGCCAAAGAGGAGAAAACGCCGTGACAGCCTCCTGTTACATCAACAGCAGCCGCCAAAGTGGCGTCAAGGTTTGAAGACTCTTTCTGGATCATGGACACGATCTCGCTGCCCATCCTTCCGTTTGCTCCGTTTACAATTACCCTCATCATACTGATATCCCCTCGGCTCTCATGAGATCTATCATTTTGTTGAACCTGACCTCGTCCATTTCCGTAAGAGGCATGCGGATATCAGGTTCGCAGAAGCCCATTGCCGCCATAGCAGCCTTGACAGGAATAGGGTTCACTTCGCTGAAGAGAGCGTCTATAAGAGGCCGGTAACGGAACTGAAGAGATGCGGCGTCCTTGATATCGCCGGCAAAGAACTTCCTGCATAATTCCCGTGTCTGCGCCGGAAGGATATTTGAAAGGACAGATATGCAGCCCATTGCTCCAACAGCCATCAGAGGTACGATCTCGCCGTCGTTTCCGGAATAGAGCGTCAGCCCGCCGTTTAGCCTGGACATTGTATCTACGATCTTGTCTATATTGCTGTTTGCTTCCTTTATTGCAACGATACGCTCATGTTTGGCAAGCTCCGCATATGTCTCCGGTTCGATCGCAGTTCCGGTCCTTGAGGGTACGTTGTAAACGATGAGAGGAATGGAGCTTGCATCCGCAATTGCGCCGAAGTGGCGGACAAGCCCCTTCTGTGTTGTTTTGTTGTAATAAGGAGTCACGGAAAGGGATGCGTCAGCACCTGCTTCCCCCGCAAACCGGGTAAGTGAAATGGCATAAGCTGTATCATTGCTTCCGGACCCTGCTATCAGAGGCACCCTGCCATTGACTCGGCCGACAGCATACTCAATGACGCTCCTATGCTCATCATCAGACATAGTTGAACATTCACCTGTTGTGCCGCATACCAGGAGGGCGTCTATACCTTCCTCTATCTGCCAGTCGATAAGATGGCCCATTTTATCGAAGTCTATCCCCTGACCTTTAAAAGGCGTTATAAGCGCCGTAGCGATCCCGGTGAAAATTATTTTCTTTGACATCGATCTTAACCTCACTTTCCTATGCAAATAAGGCAACTGATAAATTATCGGCTGTCTTTTATCGTCTTCGTACAAAGTTTATCCTCTTCATGCATGATGACTAAGAGAGGATGAAATGCGCTCCAAAAATATAAATTTTTGGGGTGCATAAATTATTGCCCCTTAAAATTTGCAAAGATTATCACATTAAATGAGAGTTGTACAGCACTTTTGGGTATAAAGAGAAAGAAAAGTAATGTTTTGCAAGCAAGTCTGTACTGATAAACTATTTAAGTACTGTAGACTGTCCCCGCCTTGGTTTGATGAATTATAAGACCTCGAATTGATCTGATATAAAATATTTTATCTTCTAATAGTAACCTTATGCCGGCGGCAAGGATCGCCTTGTGAAGCTTAAGTTTCTGTGATGCTCTAAAGACTCCAGCGGAAAGGAGTTCGATTTCTTATGAGACAGGCATTCCAAAAATACAAGAAAGTACATGTAAAATTCTCTAACATGTTTCTCTTCCGGCAATGCCAGCCAATCCACAATCTAGCCTTATCGCTTCAGTTGATTCTTGGAACTTTTTACCGGCAAATCACCAGAATCAATCCCAAATAAACGTTCTACACGATTTTCCAGGTTCCTTGATATCGTCTTTATCTCAATAATTAGATTTTTCAAGTCTCTATCTTGACAGTCTTGCTCGAGAATTTGATAAAACTCAGATATTTTTTTAATGAAATTAATTACCTCAGCGGGTGCATGTTTCCAGCAAATGGATTCACCATATTCCCGTGTAAGCTTTACAAATGCCGCTCGCTGTTTTTTAGTATTTGTGGCACCGAGTATTCTTTCCACATGCTCAAGCGTTATTCTGACCGTATCATAGCAATTGTTAAGCAGATGGCTAGCTTCACGCTTAACCTGTTGCTCCCTTATTTTTTTATAATTTACAATATAAAAGATTTTCTTTTGCTTGAACAATCGACGAGCTTCTAAAACAAGTACGTTCCCGACTTTCATTGTTCGTCTTTGCGGACGATTTAAATTATTAAACGCCAAACTCCTCCAACTGGGGCTCAGTTCTTCAAAAAAAATACGGTCATCGCCATAATATCCGGTCAGTTGTGCCTTAACTTCTGATTCAAGGCGATCGATCGCATTATTGTTTATAATATGCGCAAATGACCTTACAGGTTGGCCCAGAGAAAGTGGAAACCGCGAGAAGCGGTAAGGTGATTGAGAACTTGTCAATCGTCTATATGCTACCAATTCGGTGCAGAAACCGGGAACAGCTTGAAAAGTTTCACGTGCTTTTTCAAAAACATCCAGTGGCATAGTATAAAAAAAGTTTAACTCATGAAGTTGTCCCACATAATATCCACTTGCCTCCAGAATTCTTTCAGCATAATCCGCACAATTTGATTTTTTTGCATCATACTTACACTCTCCCATGCTGAATTCTTCCTCAATCTTTGCCGCCTCTGCATCCATCCTTTGAATAGCTTCCCGGGGAACTCCTTTAACACGTAATCCCAAAGTATCGCGGCCATATGCCATCCCATATGTACTTGTATGTTCTTGATTGCCCGATGCAGGATAAACACCAAATAAATAATTCTTCACGTTCATATGCTGGAGCAAAAGTGTTTCTTTTGCCGGGTCTGCATGATGGTTGGAGCTATATACGGTATCACCGATCCGAATTGCAATATGCCCAAATGGGTTTTCCGTGGCAATGTGCTCATTTTCTTTTGACGAAGAGTAGGAAAGCAATATTTCCAAATCAACAGGCACGTCGTTTTCCAACTGTGCCAGAGCACTTCCAATGTTGCGTGCTGAATCTCCATTTTCCAAACCAAATTTCGGACTTAAGCTCCGCGGCACAAATTTCGAATTTAGAAGGAAATCCGCTATCTTACTAATATTCATGTTTTCTCGGAATACTCGCTGTGCTTTCAGCATGGAAGTCTGTTTTGCCGCATCCTTAAGAAGTAATTGTGTCTGGTTGCCAATTTCCTCCACTGCAGAATTTATTTCAGCTAGCCCGAGTCTCGCGAAGAATTCTGCGTTTTCTTTTTCGTGCCCGCTGATCACACTCAATAATATCGTCGGTTTTCCCAATACAAAAGCTTCTGACGGAGCTAACCCTCCTGCCTTGGTTATAAACAAGTCAGATGCACTAACGAACGAAACCAAGTCAGCCTGCGGGATAAATCCCATGATTTCCAATTTAACATGTTTAGGCATCTGTTGCTCAATTTGGTGCAATGCTTCGAATTGTTTTTTATTACGGCCACAAACAGCTATAATTTGCAGCGGTTGCTCTGTTGCATTAGCCAAGCTTATGACAATTCCAGGAAAATCTCCTATTCCCTCCTTTCCGCTGGCAAGCACAATTGTTTTGATTGATGTTTGAAATCCAATTTGGCTTAAGCATTCTTTTGAAACATCTGAATCAGTGTCTTTAACATTTACAGGCATGCCGGAAGTCTCAACCAAATCAGAGAACACGCCGGATTCCAGCCAGCTTGTTTTTAGTGCAGGATGCGCTAAAAAAGTTCGATCGATCATTTTGGATATACGGGGAAAGTACCCGACAAAATAATCGGTATGAAGCCAACCGATCTTGATGTTTGGCATCAGGGCTTTTTCTCTTAAATTGCCTAATACTTGAGCTGCACCATAGTGTGTTGCAAAAACAGCATCGGGGGCTTCCTCCAAAAGGTATTCGTGTACTCTCTGTTCTGAATATTCGCTAGGTAAGAAAGTTAATGAACCTACACACTTTCCTCGTTCCTGCATGGATTGAAACAAATTGTCAAACAAAAATGGTAAGTTTTGGGCGACAAACCAATAAAGTTTTTCATTAAGCATTCTTGCTATCGGGTCCATAAATTCACGAATATCTTTTTGCAAAATTATGGCGCAAGGATCCTTTTTTAGAATTTCTTTCTCGATCGAACAAGCGGCGCTAATGTGTCCCTGTCCAATTGAAGAGTAGAATATAATAATTTTCATATTTTTATTCCTTCTGATGTAAAAAAATTTTTTAAAGTTATGAATGGTTTGATTATTTTGACTCAAGTCAATTAATTATATTAAAAAAAATGCGCATACATTGTTGAGATTAATATGATCCGTCGAACTACACCGGTATATGTAACTCCCCTTCGGGCAATCCCAGTGCATTCTCAATAAGCCGCTTTGCAAACTTTTTTTGGTATTCTAAAATATCAGCCGCCTCTTTTTCATATATGGCTTCAACATAGCATTGAATAATGGACATAATTGAGTTAGAAACGGCTTTGGGATGAGGGACGGAGAAAATTTGCTTTCTTTGTCCTTCTTTAATAACACTTAATAAATATGGAGCAAGTAATTTTTTTGCCTGTCGAAATACCTTATCCATAAGATGAAGATATTGATCATTGTAAAGGAATTCCAATAATAATCCTTGTTTTCCCTGAATTGTAGCAAGCAAAATATTTGCCATTAACTCGATTTTTCGAGGCAGAGAAATGACTGTAGAGTTTGCTACCGCATCAATAGCTGTCCGAAATTTCGATAAATGCCTATTGATGAGAGCCTCAACAAGTTCCTCCTTGGAAGAAAAATAGTAATAGAATGTGCCTTGAGCCACCCCGATTTTTTTTACGATATCACTTATCAGCGTAGGCTGATAACCACGCTCATAAAACAGTGCCTCTGCAGCATCTAAAATCTCATTTATTCTAATTTGTGGATCTTGTGGCGGTCGGGCCATATTATACACTCCAATTATTTGACTTGAGTCATATTATAAATCTAATAATCATTCTCGGTCAAGATCTTCTGTATGCCTTAGATTGACTTTTATTGATCTAATGTAAAAGTACAGGGTAATGTTACCGTGCTGTATCTTTTCTTGCCGACAATTCGATTTCTATCTAAGCGCCAAGAGGAATTTCGACCACTCCGACCATAGTTCTTGCCGGATAAGGAAAAATTTTTCGTACAATTTGCCACTGTTACTGCGGTGTGAAAATTCAAAAACAGCCCCATAGCTTTGTACTCATTTTCAAGATCCTAATTTTTCTTCCTATAAGGCTGGTCCTGATTAAGTTCATGTCAACTTCCTGTTCGGTTTCCTCTTGATTCCCAAGAGTTTCAACAGATCTTCAAAAATTGATGAGTCCTCAAATTCAAACATGACCCATTTGCCGTCATGATATGTTTTTGCTTCGTCATAGACCTGCCTGACTCTCTTTGATAAATTCTCCTTCACGGCATCGACTTTATCTCTTTCGTCTTTTCCGAAGATGATCATCAGAGCGCTGACATCAGGCTTTGCATATAGAGCACAAAGAGTCTTTCCCCCGCGGCGGTATTTATACTCATAATGCCATGCTTTTCCTCCGCTGCCCCACGTTCGGTCCATTTCATAC
>JAGPMA010000009.1 GCA_018053145.1 Oscillospiraceae bacterium
CATCGATGAGCCTCCGCCGAACGCAATAAAGCCCTGACATTTGTTGTCGTTGTATTGCTTGAAGGCCGCCTCGATGCACTCAATGGAGGGGTTGACCTCCGCTCCGTCATACAGCACATATGTAAGCTTTGCTGCATCGCAGGCTTCAAACAAGCCGTTGAGCAGCCCAAGCTTCGGTAATATCGCGTCCGTCACTATTAAAACCTTATCTATCCCTTTGGATTTGATGAAGTCCGGCAGCTTCTTGATGCTCCCTGCTCCCTCCAACAGCTCAGGGCTGGGCTGGGGCAGAAATACCTCGCAAATGTTGAATACGCACTGGAATGTCCTATACCACGCCTTTTTTAGAGATACCATTTTCTCCGTTCCCCTTTTTATTTTTTTAAATTCTCGCTTCTCCATTTTATTCTTTTTTCGTAATAATCAATACATATGTATTGATTATTACCACACATATGTTGTATAATGTCAATAAAGCTTTCCCTCATTACTTCCTCTGTCTTATGTGATGTGTTATAATATTAAAAAGCGGCGCTCTTCTGTTCTCCACAAGGTCTTTTGCGAACTCCGATTTTCTCAAATGAAAATCTCGTTGCATACTTCTTCAGTCTTCAACTCAATATTGTCATTCGATTTGTTTTTTCTAAAGGCAGCCATGAAAACTCAAACGTTAGGGTAAAGTCGGAAACAGCTTTGCCTCCCAATGTGGAAAGAATGAGCCTTACCACGCAGCCAAACTGCGCGTTTTCGGTCGTTCTTTTACGGCCGAATTTTTTGTGCCCATTCATATTTTCCGGAGGAAACCTAAATGAAAAGAAAATCTTTTTTCCTGCTTTTTTCAGCTTTGGTATTCGTTATTCTTTCCGCCTGTACGGAGAACAATCAGCTTGATTTTTCTAATGTTGATTTCTCCTCCAGTATTTATAAGCATATAACCAACGGAGGCATAGCTGATAACGAAACTCTTCCCTACAATGTCGATGCAATAACTAGTGCAACTCTTACTGTTGAGGGGCCCGGAGTGGTAACGAGCATTCCTTTGTCGATGCGTGAGCTGGAAAACAGAACGGATGGTCTTTTCCGCGGAGTATATTCCGATAAATCAGGAAAATACATATATGAAGGCATCGACCTTAGCTATATGCTGCGTGATATGGTTGATGGCGACAATGGTATATTCCTAACCGACAAGGCATATTTAGTCGATTTAAAGGACTGCAACCGCGAAACTATTGCCACCTTCACTTTGGAAGAGGTTAGCGACGCCTCATTAGACGGGCGGCCTATACTCCTTGCTTATGGCAAGGGCACCGTAGACGGCGGTATTGCAGCCCCCTTTGTTTTTGACGCGGTTAATGAATCAGAGCATTCGCTTGGCTATGTCAAGAAGCTAAAAAACGATGACGGCTGTCTACGCCTTGTTTATGACCTTAAATCATATGGAGATAATAAGAGCTACAAACGCTTCGGTAATGTAGCATACGTTTATATTCGCGAGAAAACCGAGCCCGGCTTTAAGCACACCGAGGAAAGCGGAGCGGCATATGGTGCTTCAAAGCTATGCGATTACATAATTTCATTCCGTGGCGATGCTCTTGGACATGAATTGGATTTTACTGTGAAGCAGTTGGAGGCTCTTGCCGCATATGACAAGGAGGGCAAGCTTTTAAAGGATGGCCTTGGTTATTCAAATTATTACAGCCTTGCAAACACTACTTATTGGTACGTTAATCAATATGAAGGACTTGACCTATATAAATTACTCATGTATTTAGGTATGGACAGTGCCGAGAAGATGGACACAGCCAAAGCGAGAACCACTTTAATAAGCTTTTTGGCCGCGGACGGTGTATCCTCTCCAGAAAGCTTTTCGGTGGACACGCTGTCATATCCCGATGCCTTTGGGTTCTATAAGAAAAATGCTACTGACATGGGCGACGGGAGCTATAAACCCACAAATGCCGACCTTGTTGACTCAGGTTACCCTGTTCTTCTAGCCTATGGAGTTAACAATTATCCCTATACCATTGGAAAAATTGACGACGGTTATCTCTCAGGTCTTGCTAACAACGGCGGACCGATGCGCGTAGTTTTCGGCAAAACACAGTATAACCACGCCAACGGCTCGAATCAGATACAGTATTTAAGCGACATCATCGTAGGCAATAACGTCTATTACAACACACATAAGTACACCGACGACTCAGCTCAGAGTGCCTTTGCGGATAACAAACTAACTATACTCGTCAACGACGAGGACGGCAACATCTTAACTAACACCTCAATGACTGTCGGAGCTATTGAAGACATAATATACGGATCCGATGTCACTGGTAACATTGTAAAGGCGGCGCGCGTTAAGGATTCTTTTGAGCGGAATGAAAACGGCAAAATAACAAACTCTTTATACGAAGGCGTTTCTCTCGAATACCTTTTAATGGAGGTTTTGGGGCTGCCCGGAACGAACGGAACGGTCACTTTTTCCGACGGCACAAAGGAGATAACCGTCCCAATGACAGATTTGTTTACCAAGGGCTACAATACGACCTTGAATCGAGAGGGACTTTCAGCGCTGCTCGCATTTGCAAAAAACGGAGCGCCTCTCGTTCCGTCAGTCGAAAGCGGCGGTTACTTTTCGGAATATCAACTTTCGCCGTTTCTTGACACTGACCCCGCAAGCTACACAGTTGACAACAGTGGTGGTCCGCTTGCGGTAATAATCCCAAGTTCGGACGCTCAAGTGTGTACCGCATTGTCAATCACGAATGTCACTTCTATCACTGTTAATCTTAAACCCGATTCATATGCTCATATCACCATTCCGTATTCTAATTTGGCTGGCAAATCCGTTCACTTTTACGGCGATGGGCTAAATGCGGAAAAAAACTACACAGTATCTGACCTTGAAAGCATGCAGACTCGAGCCGTGACTCGTGATTACAGTGTGTTGGATAGCACAGGAGCTCTAACTGAACTGCGTTACCGGGGTGTTTCCGTTTACGAGCTATTCACTCAAATCGGCCTCAAGAACAACGCAGGTGACGTCATCGTATATACCGACGACGGCTCAAGCGTCACCTTCTCGCTGTCGCAGCTAAAAAAACAAACATTTTCGAATTACGCCACCCCATCGCCGACGAGGCTCGGTGCAATCCTTGCCTATGGCTGCGGCAAAATCGGGTCTGATATTATGGTCGGAAAGCCGCTTACAGTTTTCGACAACTCTGACGGCTTCGATCCCACCTTTAAAAACGACGGTGGCCCGCTCAAGCTCGTCATGCCGCAGGAATCTGAGGAGTGTGTTAATTCAAATCTCTGTGTAAAAAATGTAGTAGCAATTGAGGTTTCCGCCAACGAGATAGACACATGGGGGCACGCTATGAGCGATGTGTACTCCGAGTTTTTGGACGACAAATTCACCTTCACCGTAAAGAATGACGACAGCGAGTGGACTAAGGTCTTTACACTCGCGCAGCTAGAGGCGCTTGACGGCATCAGAGTGCGTGACACCTACTCCGTTCTCGACCTTGGTGAGTGTGAGGGCATCAACATCTGGCAGTTTGTTGAATTAATAGCAGGAAAAGTTGACAGGATTGAAGAGCCAGTTTCTGTTACAATTTATGCTACCGATGGTTATAAAAACGACCTTTTGAGCGTGTTTTATAAGGATGGGTTAAAAAATGGTGTTGAGGACGAGAACGGCGACCGCAAGGCTTTAATCCTTGCATATGCAGTTAAGGGCTATCCCTTTGTTGACTCCGAAAGTCACGAGGGCTATACCGGTTTGGCTGGAAACACAGCAGGCCCTCTGCGTGTAATTGCTGAAACCAATCAGGGTGCCTCGGTAAAATATGTGTCAAAGCTTGTTGTCACGATTCCGGGCTCAGGCAAGATTGACATTTCTGTCGATAACAGCATTTTCAACGCCGATAAATAGAGGTAACTATAATGAAGAAAACAATTGCGCTGTTGCTATCTCTAGTAATGTCATTCGCACTTTGCGCCTGTTCAACCTCTACGCACGTAACAACATCGGAGAATATAATAATCGACGGTGCAGGCACTGCGCTAACTATTCCGGAAAACCGCTCAGAAACCACCATAGCCTCGGTTTATGCCGTTTCTGTACCCTTTATTGTTGCTCTTGGATTATCGGACAGGGTTGTCGCTGTCAATGTCAAATCGAAGTTCTGGACAGATAACGTCCCAGCTTTAGCCAAAGCCGATACTGTTGGACGCGGTGTTGTCGATCTTGAGAAACTGGCGCAAGTATCGCCCGACGTGCTCATACATCGTTCAAATGACCCCAAAACCGTTGAATCGGTTTCGGCGCTTGACATCAATGTTCTTTGTATCACAGTAGAAAACCTTGAAGATATAAAAAACACGCTTATTATCATGGGGCAATACTTCGGCGTGTCCGACAGAGCGAACGAAGTCTGCAAATGGATGGATACAAAGTTTTCTTACATCGACTCAATTGTTGCAGAGATCCCAGGAAACGATCGAGTTAGCGCTCTTGCAATGGGTGGCGATCTGGGACGAATCGCCGGAGGAGATATGCTGCAATCTTGGATGATTGAAAAGGCCGGTGGAATTTGCGTTGCTGACAGCATTGAAGCCGACCACAATTGGACTGATGTCGGCGTCGAGACCATTTTCGAGTGGAACCCCGATTACTTGTTTTGCACGGGCTCAACAGCCCTTGAGTACAGTGTAGATAGTTTATACACGGATTCTTCTTGGAGCGCAGTAGAGGCAGTTAAAAGCAGAAATGTCTACCGAATCCCCGCAACCTATGACGCATGGGATATGCCCGGTATCAGCTGTGTTCTGGGCACAATGTATATGCTTCGGGAAATGTACCCCGACTACTTTTCCGCCGAGGAGCTTCAAACACAGATTGACGAATACTACAGCTTTATGTTCGGTAAAACCTTCGATGCAGATTATCTCGGATATGAATTGGAGAGCTGAATTTGAAAACCAAATTTGTTAAATTCAATAAACCAAATATATTCTTCGTCGACCTGATATTACTGTGTCTGCTGATTTGCGGCATAATTTTGGCACTTTGTGTCGGCAAATACTCAGTTAGTCCTTTGGAGAGCATACAAATTCTTGCCCGACGTCTTTTCGGGCTTTCCAGCGATGCTCCTCAAATGACACAAAACGTGGTAATGGGCTTGCGAGTTCCGCGCATTCTCGCCTCAATTATCGTCGGGGCGGCTTTGTCCATGTCCGGCGCAGCTTATCAAGGCGTGTTTAAAAACCCTCTCGTTTCGCCGGAATTTCTTGGTGTTTCAAGCGGAGCTTGTATTGGTGCGGCTTTAGCCATACTTTTCTCTCTTACAACGTTATACATCTCAATTTTCGCCTTTGTCGGTGGCATCGTCGCAGTTGTGCTTACCCTTACTATTCCCACACTAATTAAAAACCGCTCCAACCTTGTGTTGGTGCTTTCCGGGATTATCGTAGGCTCTGCTCTTTCCTCTGTTTTCGGCTTTATTAAGTATACTGCTGATCCCGACACGCAGCTTGCCTCAATTACTTACTGGACTATGGGCAGCTTCTCCTATATTAAGCTTTCTGAGCTTCTTGTTGTTATGGCGGTAATTATTGTGCCAGCGATTCTTCTGGTTCTTATGTCTTGGTGGATAGACGTCCTTTCACTAGGCGAAGATGAGGCACACTCCCTGGGGGCGAACGTAAAGCTGATTCGCGGGTTGGTTATAATCTGTTCAACCATCTTAACCGCAGGTTCGGTCTGTATTGCAGGCACTATCGGCTGGGTCGGATTGATTATTCCACACTTCGGCAGGATGCTTGCAGGACCCGCAAATCGCCGGCTAATCCCACTTTGCGGGCTTCTCGGTGGATTGTTCATGCTTCTCGTGGACACTCTCACACGCACCATCGGCATTGAAGAAATGCCTGTCAGCATACTTACAGGAATTATCGGTGCACCCTTTTACTGCTTCCTGCTCTTCCGTCAAAGGAGGACACTGTCATGAGTGTTATCTTTGATATAAAAAATTTATCTTTTTCTTACTCCTCACGCGAAAATAAAGTATTGGATGGGGTAAATCTTCAAATTGCAGAGGGCGATGTTCTCTCGATTTTGGGTCGCAACGGTGCCGGAAAATCCACCTTACTGAATTGCATGCTTGGCCTGTTAAAGCCGCAAAGTGGTGACATTTCACTTTTGGGAAATAGTTTAAAAGGTCTTTCCGAGCGAAAGATTGCTTCAATTGTAGGTTATGTTCCGCAAACACACATTCCAACCTTCGGTCATACAGTTTTTGATTTTGTGCAGATGGGCTGTGCCTCACGAATTGGGCTGTTTTCTCACCCTGGAAAGAAAGAGCATGAATACACAGCAATTGCCCTTTTCGAGTTGGGAATCGAATCGCTTTCTGACCGTCCATACACCGAGCTTTCCGGCGGTGAGCGCCAGCAAGCAACCATCGCGCGCGCTATCGTTGCAAAACCGCGTATTGTTCTTTTCGACGAGCCAACAGCACATTTGGACGTTGGCAACCAGCTTCGTGTGCTTAAAATAATTAAGCATCTTTCTAACAAAGGCTTTGCCGTTGTAATCACAACACACAATCCCGACCATGCGATGCTTCTTGGCGGGCGAGCCGCAATTCTTGACAGGCATGGTCACATCACCTCGGGCACTACCGAGGACATTCTGACTGAGGACTCCTTGAAAAGCGTATATGGCACTGACCTTAAGCTCAAATATATCGAGGAATTTGGCAGAAAGGTCTGTGTTTATCCGAATCTTTAAGGTAAAACACTTCGAAAGAAGTTTTTAAATTGATTGTCATTTGGAAAGGAAACTAACATGAAAAAGACTCTATCTCTTGTTCTTGCGCTCATGCTCCTTCTCAGCTTCGTCGCCTGCGGAAATAAGGCTGACGATTCTTCAACCGCAGGTCCCGTTGCGGAGGAAGTGCAAGGTGTCACCATTCCCGAATTTTCAGTAACCGTCAACGGCATTGCCGTCGACCAAACCGCTATGGCAGCATATCCGATATACTCGGTTCAAGCAACCAGCACGAATAGTGCCGGCACCGAATCCACCACCACATATGTCGGCTTTGCGATGAAAGATGTTCTTGCAGCAGCCGGACTAACCGAAGCTTACATTTGGCTTGAAGCAACCGCCGATGACGGTTATGCTGTCACCATCACGGGCGACACGGTGCTTGCCGACACTACTCTGCTTGCTATGACTCAGGACGGCGATCCATTCACCTCTTCTCCGTGGCTTGCTCCCTGCGCCTCCGCGACCACCGGTGATTATCTCAAGGGCTGTGTATCCATACTTGTGAACACAACTGAGAGTGCTCCTGACGTTGCTGCCTCTTCTCCCTCAGCTTCAGGCGAAAAGCTTGCGTTAACAGGCGAGCTGCCTGAAATTCAGGACAAGACCGGCAAGGTCGATTTTGCTCCCTTCTCCTTCCTTGTGAACGGAAACGCTGTTACAAACGACACTTTAAAGGACCTCTCCATCTATAAAATCACTGTAACCGTTGCAAACAAATCCGGCGAGTTGTCCGAGTCAACCTATGCCGGCTACAAACTTGCTGATGTGCTTGCCGCCTGTGGCATTGCCTCCCCAAGCTCTGTCAAAGTCAAAGCAAACGACGGCTATGAGTCCGAGCTCAAAAGCGAGCTTATAACCAGCGAGTACACCTTGGTAGCCATCGAGCAGGACAAAACTGTCGGCGAAGGCGGTACCATCTGGATTGCTCCCTGCAGCGAAACAGAATCCAAGAGCTTTTGCAAACTGGTCGTAGAAATCACAGCAAAATAGAAGTATCAGCACAATGTTATATGGAGGGCTCTATCTGCCCTCCATATCACGAATCTCCTGAAGGAGTAACAAAGATGAAAAAGCTGTATTTTCCCCTTCTCACTATTTTGTTATTGGTTTTTTTTACGTCCTGCGGCTTAGCGGCACAAGTCGAAGCTTTGCCTCCGGCAGAAGCGGACACGGAAAGCCAGTTTGGTGTGGATAAAAACATCAACATTGAAACTATCGACAACTGGCTTAATCGCGAGGATGTCGCTTATCGTGATGTTCGCATGCTCTTTGACCCTGCGGATTACGCATCAATTGGCGGTGACGCCGATTTGAGCCGTACGATTAAGGGCTTTAAAATTGTACCTTACCCGTATATTGCAACTTTATCAGCTTTGCCGGTATCCGGTGCGTATGACGGCGCTTGTCTATTCGACGTAACTTGGAGCGAAGACGGCTCAATTCTATCTGCGGATGGAAATTTTGATGAATCAGCTATGATTCTTGAGGAACTTTTTCCGAAGGATAAAGCCATTTTTCTCATGTGCGGCGGCGGTGGTTACTCAGGCATGATGAAGTCACTTCTGATTTTTCTCGGCTGGGATGCATCAAAGCTTTACAACATTGGAGGTAATTGGAGCTACAGCGGAAGCAACTCAGAAGAGCTTATCGTCTATCCTGATGAAGCCGATGGAAACAACATTTATGCAACCTGGCGCGCAGACTATGCCTATATTGATTTATCACGCCTGCATCCTATAGGTGATTGACATGAAAAGCATAAAAACAGTCGCGATAGCATTGGCTTTGCTGGTCTTCGTCGGATGCTCCTCAGCCACACCTAAAAACACATATAACGAGTTCATCTACACGCACTATTCCTCGGGCGGAACGCCGGAGGAATATACCGCTGTAATTTTATTTGAGCAGGCCTGTTCGACCTTCACAGCCTACCAAGTGTCTTATGCCTCCTGCACCTGCCGCGATTCTCTTGTAGCATATTACTCTGTCTGCTATGTGGAGCTTTTGAACACCAAACAATCTTCGCAGGAAGCCGCAATTCGCACTATCACCCTCGGTGACAACATGGGACTATATGGTGACAGCAACCCAAACTATTACATAGCCGAGTACACGGATGAATACATGGACCAACATTTCGTCCAGTGTCTTGTCGGAGAAACTAAAGAAGCTTTTGACGACTGGAAAGGCTACCGTACGCAGCTTAAAAGCGTGGACGTTGACGCGGTTACTGGCGCTTCGGTAACTACGGGGAACTTGACCTCAATGCTCAAAAGCCTTTTTGAGTATCATGCGAAGAAATATTATTCGGAGGCGGACAAATGATTAACATTTTTCTCACAGGTGAAGTAGGCATAGGTAAATCAACTTTCATAGAAAAAACGCTTGCTTTGCTTCCCGATGTTGTTTACGGTGGCTTTCGTACCATCAGTTCAGCTCCGATAACCGCAGAAGCCATGCTGGACGTTTTTATTGAGAGCGCATGGGAAAAGATGCCGCGTGACATATCACATCGGGTCGGAACTCGCTGGGGTGATAAGCGCTTTACCGCATACCCCGAAATATTCGACAGTATAGGTGCTAGTGTACTTGCCGCTCCACCCGCGAATGCATCACTTATCCTCATGGATGAGCTTGGCGTGATGGAGTCTGACGCTGAGCTTTTTAAAAGCGCTGTTTTTGATGTTTTAAACAGTTCTTCATCTGTGTTAGGAACTATAAAACCTAAACAAACTGATTTTCTCAACGCGATACGTGCTCATAAGCGCAGTATCGTTTTCGAGATCAATCAGCAGAATCGTGATAGCTTGCACTTTCGTATTGCCAACCTTTTGAAGGACGAATTATTTATTGATAAAGTAATTCCAAAATAAGAACTCAAGCGCTTATCTGCACTTGAGCTCTTATTTTTCTTCATGTTACTTTGTAATTGGGAAGTAGATTTCAGTCACATACTCGCTTTGTTGTACATTGTCCTGGCAGCCCTTGGCATACAATTCGATGGGAGGTCCGGAAATTGTATATCCCTCACGTTCGATCCACTCGGCAAGTGCAGTATAGCACGCAGTAAAGTCGTCATAGGGCCCAACATGCTCCGCATAGCAGCAAAATCCAGGGTCCAACTTGCGAATACTATCGCCGCTGCTCTGTGCGACAAGAATGCCCACCTCTATATCAGAGTGCTCACGATTAAAGTTTCCTTCGTCATGGTATATTCCTAAGCAGGGTCCGACGGGAGTATAGCTGTTTTTGCCCAATCCGGCAAAGAGTTTTTCAAACACCTCTCCAAAATCCTTTAGGCTCATCATCTGCCTGAGAGAATAGATATTTTTCTGTTGGAATTCAACAGTTTTAATAACATAATTTGATTGCATAATGTCCTCACGCCTTTCAATTTTTTCGATGTCCTGCTCCATTTGAAGCAGAATTTGCTGCTGAACGGAAATCTGAGACAAAAACTGGCCCTTTTTGTCCTGAATCATTCTGCCGAGATAGTCATTGTCTTTTTTCGCTAGTACGCCGGCAATTTCAGGCAAAGAAAACTGATACTGCTTAAGCCGTGTTATAAGCAGCATATCGCGAAGCTGGGTAGCCTCATAGTATCTGTATCCCGTTTCACTGCTGACGTATCCCGGCTTTAAAAGGCCTATCTGGTCATAATAGCGAAGTGTTTTTGCTGACACTCTGCTGATTTTTGAGAATTCTCCGATTGTTAGCATTTAGTCACCGCCCGGTCGATTTTTGGTTGAGAACATGTTCTGATATGAGTATAGGGCTTCCAGTAAGGGCAAAGTCAATAGATAATTTAAATATTTTTTATTTTTATTTATGATATAATAGTAAAAGGCGGTTCTTATTTTGCGCATACCGGCCTTGTCGGCATGCGCTCAATTTCTGTGTACATATCATAACACTGCTTCGAGGGTTGAAAATGAATAGTTTAAATAGAATTATAGTCATTCCTGATTCCTTTAAAAGCGGAATCACTTCCGTAAGATTTTGTGAGCTTTCAAAGATAGCAATTAATAACATATTTCCGGACACCGAAGTTATCACTATTCCTGTTGGAGACGGTGGCGAGGGCACTGTTTATGCCTTTTTGTCCGCTGTCGGCGGAGAAAAAATACATGTTTCTGTGAAAAACCCTTTTTTTGAGGACATGGAAGCTTATTACGGCATGCTGCCAAATAAAACCGCAGTGATCGAAATGGCTGTTTGTGCAGGTCTCCCACTTGCAAATGGAAGAGCAAATCCCCTAATTACAAGCACCTATGGAGTCGGTCAGCTTATTTCCCACGCAATAGGGCAGGGTTGTACGAGCATTATTCTTGCAATTGGCGGAAGTGCGACAAACGATGCGGGATGCGGAATGGCTAGTGCTTTAGGTGTAAGGTTCTTTGACGAGCAAAACCACGAATTCATACCTACAGGCGGAACCCTTCACAAAATCAAAGACATCGATATGAAAGATTTTAAGCTCGCAGTACCGGTTACTGCAATGTGCGATATCGATAATCCTCTTTACGGAACGCAAGGCGCTGCTCACGTTTTCGCTCCTCAAAAGGGTGCAGACAGTACTTCGGTTGAACTTCTTGACGAAGGTCTTAGACACTTTGCGAAAGTTGTAAAAACTCAACTCTTTGTAGATGTCCAAAACCTATCGGGTGGTGGAGCTGCAGGCGGTCTTGGTGCTGGCGCGGTGTGCTTTCTAAAGGCCGACTTGAAAATGGGTATTGATGTTGTGCTTGATGCTGTTTCCTTTGACAGCCTTCTCGCCGATACAGATTTAGTCATAACAGGAGAAGGTAAAATCGACACCCAATCGTTAAGAGGCAAAGCTGTCGTGGGTATAGCTAAGAGAGCAAAAGAAAAGAATGTCCCAGTGATTGCTATTGTCGGAGATATTGGTGACAATATCGAGGAAGCCTACGAAATGGGCATTAGCGCAATATTTTCAATTAACAGGGTTGCCATTCCTCGCGAGGACGCAAAGAAACGAAGTGAGAGTGATTTAGGCCTTACTCTTGAGAATATCCTTAGATTTATCCGAAGCTTATCTTAATTGTTTTTTATACCTTGTGCAAGAAGCTGTCCGCATAAACTCATGGTTTATGCGGACAGCTTCTTATTTGGCTATAAATACTACGCGATTTGCATCGCGCTTCTATTTAGTATATTGAGTACAGTAATACCGTAACAGTTTATTCAGTAATCAATAGACAACTTCATGTACCTATTCCAACATTCGTTCGCTTTCGATGTTAACACTGCTTCATCGACGTTCACTAAATGTCCGTCCTTAACAACGATTTCTCCGTTAACAACCGTATAATCAACGCTTCCCTTATATCCTACCGTCGCAAGGAGTGCCATACTCTAACTCGGACAACCCAGTAAAAATTGCTGTATATAACAGCAGCGAATACATACGTGGCGAAGGCGGACAAGCCTGGGGACAGATCATAGTAACAGTCGACGACAAAGCTGAACAAGCAGGCAATTACTACCTAAGCACAGAACTTAACTTTCAGCAAGCAGTTGTTGAAATTAGGTAAATAAATTTTTTAAAGGGGAGCAATCAAATGAAAAAAGCAAAGATCCTAGCAGTAATCCTAGTTATGTCGCTCATGTTGACGGGAGTGGCATACGCATTGTGGAACGAGAACGTCACACTCAGTACAACGGCAGCTATGGGCGAAATGGATTTGGCTATCACTTGTGATAATCACATTTACCCGCTGTCATTTATGCCCGGAATCGGTGCTCTTGGCCGCACGTACACTTATGCTGACATGGAAGACTACATGAATCCGTTAACCGGCTGTGTTTCGGCTGATAGGCAGAGCATTACTGTCACCGTCGGCGACATGTATCCCGGCGCAAAATACGGCCTTAACTATGCAATTAGAAACACCGGCGATGTCCCCTTTAAACTTAAAGGCGTAACTGTCACTTGCACAGACAATTCAGCTCTCTTTGCAAAGCTTACCGGAAGCTTCCAGTTCTTATATCAGAAGGCTGATGGAGCAACGACACCTATCTTTGTATCTGCATCCGCAATGACCGCAGATAGACTCGGCAACGCCATTGCTGACGCTTGCAAAGACATCGTTGTATATCCCGGTGACGAGCTTGTTGGCTATCGCGCCAACCAGGATGAAGTATCCACCTTCATGCAGGTGATGGTTGACGGCACAATCACAGGTGACGAGTTTGAAAACCAGAGCACCTCCTTCGTTGTTGACTTCAACTGGGAACAGTGCAACCCCGTATACTTCCCCGGCGTATAAGTAGTCTCGTTCTCATCAAAACTGTGAGGGGGCAAATTGCCCCTTCACGGTTAATTAATTGCGATGGTTCTTGTAATTTTTTGTCACTAATTTTTTTTGGAGGGGTAAATATGATAAAAAAATTTGTTGCGCTTGGATTAGTAGTTTTAGGCGCGTTTATAATATTGCCCTTTGGTTTTGGATTGTGGAACGATAACATTGAAGTACACGGTGAAATAACAATTGCAGGAATCGAGTCGATTACTCCTTCAGACTCTGAAACTATAGAAGAAACACCGTCCGAATCTGTCTGCGACGAACCACAAATCTCATCCGACAGCAGTGTTGCAACGGATAATGAAGCTATAAAAGAAAGCGAAAGTCCGAAGCTGCCATCAACCGGCAATGATGAAGGCTTAATCAGCTCTACTGATAGCAGCAAGGTCGAGAAGACGGATACACCCTTGCCTCTCAAACCGGTTGAAGCGGTAGACTCTGAGAGCTGTTCAGAGCAAGCACAGCCGTAATCAGAGAATATGTAAAGTGCGATTAATATAAGTCCAAAATAATTTGAAATTGTTAAGCAGGGTGGGATGGCGTTGATTCGCAGAGTTGAAAAATACCATTACATAACAATACTTGTGATGCTGATTATATTATTTGTTTTAGAAAACACTCAATTGCTTGGAATAGAAGATTTTTTTAGTTATTCTGCTTTAATGTTTCTTAAAACAGTGATGTGGGTTGCCTTAGGTTTAATCATCAAAATCTTTCCTTCTGTAATGTTTCACGGGCTTGTTCGGCTTAAGTCGACTGTCATATCCCTTTCATTTATATTTGCCATATTCTATCTTCTTGTATTTATGCTAATCGGATTCTTCACTGCCTTCGGAAAAAGCACATACAGCATGTCGCTTCTCGGAATTGTCTCCAACATTTTCCCAATGTGTACGGCTTTAATCGGTGGTGAAATGTGCAGGTCGTTTCTTATTAACAGCTTGTCGAAAAGGAAGCCTTACAGGTCAATTATTGCTTTAAGTCTCATATTTTCTGTATTCAATATGTCGCTGGGAAATGTTAAAGGCTTAAGTGACAGTCTTGATATTCTCGAATATCTAAACAATATGGTTTTCCCCCAAATGACTCAAAATATAGCAGCCTCATGCCTTGTATATCTGTCAGGTCCGCTGCCCGCTATAATCTATCTTGGCATTATACGTTTGTTCAATTTCTTATCACCTTATATTCCGAATCCTTCGGAAATTCCAAGGCTGCTTTTTAACGTGCTGTTTCCGCTGCTAAGCATCTGGATAGTTTTAAAAGTTTATGCTAGTGAGGCAGCCATAACAAGCAGAAACACCCACAAGAAATTTGACAACTTCGGTTGGTTTGCTGTCAGCACCTTGTCTGTTGCCATAGTTTGGTTTTCTGTGGGTCTTTTTCCGATATTTCCTTCTGTTATATTAACAGGAAGCATGGAACCAAAAATCAAACCGGGAGATGTAGTAATTGTTGATAAAACCGGCAGCGATAACGTAAATGTCGGTGACATAGTCATGTATTACAGCGAGGACGAAATATATATCACTCACCGAGTTATAGAGGAGATAGATTCATCCGGGCAGCCGCAGTTCATAACAAAGGGCGACAATAATCCCTGTGCGGATCCTGCAATTGTGAGTGCAGCGCAGGTCAAAGGGCGTGTTATCGGTACAATTCCAAAGCTCGGCAAATTAGCGCTATATCTAAGAAGCGCCCAAAGCTAACAAATTGGGAGGAATTAATTTTGGGAAAGAAAGAAATTTCATTTAAAAACAGGAAGAATGCAATAATAGTACTGATTCTTTTGTCCGCTTTTGCGGCTTCGTCTTTGATTGTTTTTGGTATTATAGGTATTGAAGTTAAAAACAATGTTCAAACCTCCTCCTACGGCACTAAGTCCGAGATTAAGTATAAGCTCAATTTTTTAGACGATCCTTTGTACAACAAAGAAATTATTGACTTTGGTGAAGGGTATGTAACAAAATTCATCAGCGATATTGATCTTAACTTTCTGTATGATTTTGTCTCTGATAATGCTACGAATATTAGCGGAAATTACGTTGCCACGGCGCTGCTTGAGGCAACCTATAACGAGAAGGATTTAATCTGGAAAAAGGAATATATGATTATTCCAGAGACAGCCTTTAATACCGGCAGCGTAAGTGAAAGTGCAAAGCTGCCGTTAAAAGAATACATCGATTTTGCCGATGATTTGCGAGAAAACTCAGGTGTAACTACTTCTGTTAATTTGACAGTTACTTACACCTCTAATGTAACGGCGTTAATTGACGGAAAAGAGATTACTGAAACAAGCGAATCGACTCTTGTTCTTCCTATCGCGGATAGTGTGATTGTTGTTGGCGGCAATCCTCTCGCCGAGCAATCAAAAACTGTTGAATCTGAAGTTTTGCAGGAGCTTTTTCCAAAAACACCGATGCTCATTGCAAGCAGTGTTTTTCTTTTTCTTCTAATTGGTGCGACAATTTATCTTTTTGTTTTCACAATCGGTGTTCGCACCAATCCTATTGAACAAGAGCTTAGCAAAATATCGAAAAAATACAGCAGCAGACTTGTCGCGCTGCACTCGGACAGCCGTGTTGCTGAATATGAATCAATTGCGGTAAGTTCTTTTAATGATTTGCTTTTAGTGGCAGATGAAGTCAGAAAACCGATTTTTAAAAACGTCGGCGACTCCTGTATGGGTACAGAGTTCTTCGTTTTTGACGAACCAATAAAATATGTGTTCAAAGCCAAGTATTTAAAAGAAGTTTCGAAGATTGAGGAAACGGGCTTGCCGCAAAACAAGGCCGAACCAATTATCTCAGTCACTAATTAAAATCATAATATTTAACCCATGAATCGTGTGCTGCTATCTTTAGCGCTATTCATGGGTTCATTTATTATATTAACGCCAATTTATAATGTATTAACAGTCGATTTATGGTCTTTTTTGTTGTGATAAGCTCCTCTTTGTGTTAAACTCTTTTTGTCTTGCCAAACTGATATTTATAAAATAAGCAGGAGAAAACAAACGTGAGTTTTACAAGCATAAAGTACATACTTTTTTTAATAGTGGTTGCAGTGTTTTGCTACAAGTTGAAGCCAAAGCTTCGTAACCCTTTGCTTCTTGTCGCAAGTCTTGCTTTCTATGCCATTTTTGGCATAAATAACCTACCTTTTCTCCTCGCATCAACTATTTTGACCTATGGTGCAGGTCTTATAATAGAGCGCGAGCTATTGGGAAAGAAAAAGCTCTGGCTCGTTTTGGCGCTTGTTATGAATTTAGGACTGCTATTTGTTTTTAAATACTTCAACTTTTTTGCGGGGCTCGCTGTTACCTTGTGCTCATCTCTCGGTTTTAAAAGTAACGACAGCACACTTAAGCTGCTTCTGCCAATCGGCATTTCGTTTTTCGTTTTTCAGACAACGGGCTATCTTATGGACGTTTACCGCGGCAACCTAAAAGCTGAAAAGAACTTTATCAACTATGCGCTTTTTGCTTCCTATTTCCCGGGCATTGTTTCGGGCCCGATTCAGCGTGCGGGGGATATGCTTCCGCAGTATAAAATGCCTGCCAAGTTCAATTGGACCAATGTCAAAGCAGGTACTTTACAGTTCCTGTGGGGCGCATTTAAAAAAATGGTCATTGCCGACCGAATTGCCGTTTTAGTAAACGCAGCTTATGCAGACCCTTCCGCCTCAACCGGTTTTCAGCTGCTTGTTGCGTCCGTATGCTATTCTGTTCAGATTTACTGCGACTTTTCTGCCTATTCCGACATGGCTATCGGTTCATCGCGTATTATGGGCATTAAGCTCATGCGCAACTTTGACCGCCCGTATTCTGCCGTTTCAATTCAGGATTTTTGGCGCCGTTGGCACATTTCGCTTTCCTCCTGGTTTCGTGACTATCTCTATTTCCCACTCGGCGGAAACAGATGCTCAAAGGCGCGTAGCTACCTTAACATCATCATCGTTTTCCTAGTCAGCGGACTGTGGCATGGAGCCGCAATCACTTACATTGTTTGGGGTCTTCTTCACGGAATTTATCAGGTGTTCGGAAAAGTGTTTCAGCCGCATAGGGACAAAATCCGCAAGGGCCTTCACATTTCCAGTGACAGCAAACTGCTTGGATTATTTAGACGTTTGTGCACCTTTGCTCTTGTTACCTTTGCTTGGATTTTCTTCAGAGCCGCCTCCATCACAGACGCTTTCACCATCATTGAAAAAATATTTACGCAGTCGCTCCCGATAAGCGGCGTTTCGGCCCTCGGTCTTTCTATTCCGGCGCTCATTGTTGTACTGTTCGCGTCAATTACGCTATTTGTCGCGGATTGGGCTGACAGCCGCTATCAGGTCTTTAAAAACCTGTCTGCTTCCGTCGTTACAAGATTTGAGGTTTATTTCATTTTAATCGTCGTAATTCTCATTTTCGGAAGCTATGGAGCTGGCTTTGACCCAATGGATTTTGTTTACTTTAAGTTTTAGACGGGAGGGTGCGCTTTGAAAAAAGAAACAAAAAAAGAGCTTTGCGCAATTATTCTCCTTCTCGCCCTTCTGTTTGGGTTCATTGCCGTTAGCTCTTCCATATTGATTCCCAAACGGGTAAATTACGGCGCAACCTGGGATCAGTTTTTAAAGGAAAAAGACAACTGCGCGGATGTACTGTTTTTCGGCAGCTCAATTAGCTATTGTGATGTTGTTCCTGCCGTAATTTGGGAGGATTCCGGCATCACCTCATATGTAATGGCAGGGCCGGAGCAAACCATTCCGATTACTTATTATTACCTCAAGCAAGCCCTCAATACACAAACACCGAAAGTAATTTTTGTCGAGGTAACAGGCGTTTTCTTCGAAAAATATCAAAACTTTACTAAGGTTAACATCGGCTATATGCCATGGGGCGCGAATCGCTTTTATGCAACCCTGGACGCCGCGGAAAGGGCTGAATGGGCGGGTCTGTTTTTCCCTCTGTTCAACTATCACAGCCGCTGGGACGCGTTGGAGGGTGTTGACCTTGATGTTGCTCTTCATGGCTATAATGCAGACGACCTTGCCGGCTATACATTTTTGAACACGGCCGAATCGATGACAGAGGTGCAGCCGCGAAACGAAGTATTTGATGAGGAAAACTACGATAACAACATAGCTTACCTAAATAATATTGCTGACCTATGTGTTCAGGAAGGTATTACTCCTGTGTTTTACGTTGCACCGACCTATTGGAGCTTATCCGAAAATCACTTGTCAATGCTCAAAACGGACTTTGAAACAATGGCGAATGTTCGCTACATCAATTTTAACGAAAGCAGAGACCTCTCTGTCTTTGACCCCGCGCTTGATTATTACGACAATCTGCACTTCAACTATAGAGGTGCAAAAAAGTTTTCATCACAGCTCGCTGAGATTCTGAAAATTGAGCTTGGACTCTCGTCCACCGAGAATTCCGACAAGGAACTCTGGGATTATAGAGTTCAACAATTCAACAACCTTTGCGCAGCAAATTAAGCAAATTGCCTTTTCATAAATTAACACCCCTATGTAGGCTGAAATACCATCGTTTCAGCATAGCACAGGGGTGTTATTGTTTTTCTGTTTTGTTTTTGCTTGCTAATTATCGTAATCGTCTAAAAATGAATGCTCAATTCCGTTAATTTTATAGCCAATCATAGTATTAAGATTAACGCACTGAAGGCTTTTGAAAATGCTCTTCTCAACATCGGGGTTATCGCGGCGCAGTGTTTTTATAAGTTGCTTCATTTCTTGACGTTTTGAGTTTGCAACGCCATTATCGTTCATCGCGCAATTTTCTGTAAAGCGGCAGGCACACTGAAGAAACTCCAAGCCATTATACTGCTTCCACGCAATTATATTCTCCTCATGTACGCAGTACATCGGGCGAATAAGCTCCATTCCCGGAAAATTTGTACTATGAAGCTTTGGCATCATCGTCTGAATTTGAGCTCCGAAAAGCATACCCATGAGCGTTGTTTCAATCACGTCGCTGAAATGGTGTCCGAGTGCTATTTTGTTGCAGCCAAGCTCCTGAGCTTTTGAATACAGATATCCCCTTCGCATACGTGCGCAAAGGTAGCAGGGCGATTTTTCAACATCAGCAACAACACTGAAAATGTCTGATTCAAAAATCGTTATGGGAATATTTAATAGTTCCGCGTTATCAATTATTTTCTGACGATTGATTTTATTATAACCGGGGTCCATAACAATGAACTTAAGCTCAAACGGTACATCCCCATGCTTTTGCAGCTCCTGCATTAGCTTTGCAAGCAGCATAGAGTCCTTGCCTCCCGAGATGCAGACGGCAATTTTGTCGTTCTCCTTTACCATCTCGTATCGTTTAATACCCTCAATAAACGGATTCCACAATCTTTTTCGGTAGGCTTTGTTGATGCTTCTTTCAACCTCTTCATACTTTTGGAGCTGACGACCCATGTGGTTTTCTCCCTATAAATCTAGTCAAATATAAGTGACCCAATAACAACACTGTTTATTGCATAGCTGAATTATTTTGATTACACAATTTTTGTTGTCCACTCCTCAAGATTCCAAACATCAGTTACGATATCTTGATAAAATTCCGGCTCATGGCTGACGAGCAACAAAGTGCCGCGATAGTCCATTAAAGCCGATTTGAGCGCCTCCTTGGCATCGACATCAAGGTGATTTGTCGGCTCGTCAAGCACCAGCAAATTCATACTACGCAGCATCAGCTTGCACAAGCGAACCTTTGCATTTTCGCCTCCGCTGAGCACCTTCATCTTACTTTCGATATGCTCGGAGGTCAAGCCGCATTTTGCCAAAGCACCGCGTACCTGCGCATTTGTCATGGACGGAAACTCTTTCCAAATCTCCTCAAGCGCCGTGTTGTTCCCCGCAGCTCTCTCCTGTTCAAAATAGCCCACTTCAACAAACTGGTCAAGCTCAACCGTTCCGGAAATCGGCGGTGTAATACCCAATAGCGTTTTCAGCAGTGTTGATTTTCCTAAGCCATTCACGCCCTTGACAGCTATTTTTTGACCTCTCTCAAGCTGTAAATTGAGTGGTGATGTGAGCGGTTCGTCATAACCGAGCACCAGATTATTTGCTTCTATGACAACTTTCCCTGTTGTTCGAGCCGCAGTAAATGCGAAAATCGGCTTAATCTTTTCCCTTCCAAGCTCGATTATTTCCATCTTATCAAGTTTTTTCTGGCGGCTTTTTGCCATGTTTGTGGTGGCAATTCTGGCTTTGTTTCGTGCTATGAAGTCCTCAAGACCTGCAATTTCCTTTTGCTGCTTATCATAGGCCTGCTCAAGCTGGCGTTTTTTCAGTTCACTCATGACAATAAAATTGTCGTAGTCGCCTTTGTAGCGAGTGAGTGTTGCGTTGTCCACATGATACACGACGTTAATAACGCTATTGAGGAATGTTACATCATGGGACACAAGAATAAATGCGTTTTCATATTTTTGCAGAAGCTTTGTCAGCCAAATTATGTGGTTTTCATCAAGAAAGTTTGTCGGCTCGTCAAGGATAAGAATCATTGGATTTTCAAGTAAAAGCTTTGTCAGCAAAACCTTTGTTCGCTGTCCTCCGCTAAGCTCGCCAACATCTTTGTCAAGCCCTATTTCGCACAAGCCCAACCCGTTTGCATATTCCTCAATTCGCGAATCCAAGATATAAAAGCCGCTGCTATCCAGCATTTCCTGTATTTCACCGACTTCCTCCATCAGCTCAGCCATTTCCTCGTCGCTGCAAGAGGACATCCGCTCATACATTTCAAGCATTTCCTTTTCGCGCAGATACATATCCGCAAAGGCTTCTTGCAAAACCTCTCTAATTGTTTTTCCCTTTGTTAAGGTGCTGCTTTGGTCCAGATAGCCAGTTGTGATGTGCTTGCACCAAGTAACGTTTCCTTCATCGGGAGATAGTTGTCCTGTGATAATATTTAGAAAGGTGGACTTTCCCTCGCCGTTTGCTCCAACGAGGCCAACATGTTCACCCTTCAGCAGTCTGAATGATGCGTTCTCCAGAATTTGGCGTGAGCCGTATCCGTGAGTAATGTTTTCTACGTTCAAAACGCTCATGCGTGCCTCCAGAATAATTAGTGTCTAAGAATATTACTTAACGAAGGAGCAAGTCTAAGGTCTGTTTTGTGATGTTAATCCCACAGAGCTTCGATACCCTCGTCCGTGATTTTTATTGCGCCCTCTTTCATCAGTCTTCCAACCGCTCTCTTAAAGGCTTTTTTGCTCATGTTAAGCTCGGAATTAATTTTTTCAGGCGAGCTGTTATCATTTAAATTAAGCTTGCCGTTCCGCGTTTTCATAAGGCTCAATATTTTTTGTGAGTCACCATCTATTTCTTTATAAGCAGCGTCGCGCACACTAAGCTCCAATTTACCGTCCGTTCGCACCTTTTTGATTCTGGCTTCGACTGTGTCCCCAACCGCAAAGCTACCATAAGCCTCTTTGTCCAAAATAAGACCGTGGTATTTATTATCAACAGCCACAAAGTACCCGAACTGCATATTGATGCTGTAAACGATTCCACGAACTCTGTCATTATTCTTATAAGGTGAATCAGTGCTGAGCAAATTATAGACCTTCATGGTCGCGCAAAGCCTTTTGCTATTGTCGACATATAAGGTTACCAGACACATATCGTCCTTTTTAAGCTCAGCTTCTTGCTCTTTGAAAGGCAAAAGCAGGTCTTTTTCCAAACCCCAGTCAAGAAAAGCGCCGATGTTGGTCGTTTCAACGACTTTGAGAACAGCAAGCTCGCCAAGCGTTATTTTCGGCTTTTTGACAGTAGCTATAATTCTGTCTTCGGAATCCTTGTAAACAAACACTTCAACGCTGTCGCCGATTGTCAGTTCCTGAGAGACCTGATTTTTTGGCAGCAAAACATCGTCGATGTCTCTTTCAAGCCTTGTATTCAAATAAACGCCGTTCGGTGTCTGTCTGACTGCTTCCAGAATTTGAATTTTTCCTAATTCTATCATCGCGAACCTCAAATCACTTGTTTTTGGTAATCGGTTTTGACCTATATGCACCGCTGCCGGTACTCCTTTTGGGGGCATATTGACTATTGCCTGTTTTAAAGCCGGTAGATTGCGGTTGTTTTGCCGAAGCAGAACGCACAAATGGAGGAGCTTTCGGCTCAACATAGTTCTTTAGCAAAGGATAGGGGTGATCTTCAATTACGGGCAGCGTTTTTCCAATTAGTTTTTGAATGTCTTTCAAAAGCGGTTTCTCCTCAAAGTCGCAAAATGATACTGCTTTTCCGCCAAGACCTGCTCTGCCTGTTCTTCCAATCCTGTGGACATATGTTTCGGGCACCTCGGGCAGGTTGTAATTGACAACATGAGAAAGCTCTTCAATATCAAGCCCACGAGCGGCTATATCCGTTGCGACTAGAATTCTAATTTTTCTTTCCTTAAAGTCGCTTAGAGCGTTCTGTCGGTTTGTTTGCGACTTGTTCCCATGGATTGCTACGGAGTCAAATCCTTTTCTCGCCAATTCCTTAACTATTTTATCCGCACCATGCTTTGTCCTTGAAAACACAATTACCGAATCGTAATTTTTGTCCTTTAGCAAATATGTCAATAGATTTGTCTTGTTTTCTTTATCGACATAGTATATTTCCTGCTCAATGATATCAATCGGTGAAAACGCCGGAGTTATTTCTATTTTTACTGGATTATTTAGTATTGTTTCCGCAAGCTTTTCAATTTCGGCAGGCATTGTCGCAGAAAAGAACATCGTTTGCCTATGTTTTGGAAGATATGTGATTATCCTTTTCACATCGTGAATCATGCCCATATCAAGCATACGGTCCGCCTCATCGAGCACGAAATGTTTGATTTGGCTTAAATCGATGTATCCTTGATTTATTAAATCTATAAGCCTGCCGGGGGTTGCCACAAGGATGTCTATTCCCTTTTCAAGTACCTTTGTTTGCGGGCTCTGGCCTACTCCGCCGAATATTACTAAAGTTTTTTGTGTCATATTAGCGCCATATGCATCAAAGCACTCACCGATTTGAATCGCAAGCTCCCTCGTCGGAGCAACAATTAAGGCTTTAATCTGCCTTTTGCTCTTAAGTGAGCTTTGCCCATTTGAAAGATTTTGTAAAATCGGAATAGCGAAGGCCGCTGTTTTGCCCGTACCTGTTTGAGCACAGCCCAACAGATCCAATCCCTCCAGTAAAGGCGGGATAGCCTTTATTTGTATTGGTGTTGCTTCTGTGTATCCTTGAGTTATAAGCGCCTTTTGGATCAAGTCGCTTATATTAAATTCGCTGAATAACAATTTGAATTCTCCTTATTTCTTTCTAAAACAATATTGGCAATTCCAAGTCTTTTGTCTCTAAATCACTAATTTTCAGGCATTGTTTTATGCCGATTTATCATCGCAATATAAAAGCCCGCTCCACCAACAGGCAGAGTAGGCCCTAAATCACGCACTGACTACATCACTTACAGGAACGTCGGGTCTGCGTGGTTAAATTAGCATTAAAATTACTGTTTAATGTAATTATACAAGCAATTTGCAGTAATAACAAGAAAATATTTTATGAATGTATATAGTTTTTATTAACATGTTCTGACTACCACTTGTAAATCTTAATATTCATGAGATAAATATCTTGGCTAAAAATGCGGGTTAGCTGATCTACTGTCACTTGCTTGAAACCTTTGTTCAACGAAAATCATTACCCATAGGAACCCATAAGCGGAGGATCTCTGTAATCTCATTGTTAATTTCGGAAGGAATGATTCAGATGAAAAAACTGCACAAGATTAATGTGATTATACTGTGGATTTGCGGAATGCTGTTGATTGCTTTTTTAACCATATCAAACGGCTTGGTCGGCGCTACAATCACAAGTGATGTCGGAATGCTTGTTGGCCTAACTGTTATCACAATACTATATTTTACAAAAGCGAACGACATAATAAAGGGCACCGGTATAACAGTAATAATCGCCATCGCATGTTTAGTGACCTCAATTGCTCAGGGTGGAAATGACGCTACTTTTATCCTCTCGTTTATAATGATGGGCATGGCTTTGCTTTACTTCAATAAGACTATCATTATTTCCTTTCTTGCAATTTACATCCCGATTTGTTTGGTTGCGGGTATAATTAATCCTGCCTATGTTTCTGGTCCCCATGCAGACATGAGATTGTGCATTGAGCAAATATTTGCATATACCGTTGTTGGTGTCCTTATGATTATTGCCACTAATCGCGGTGGTAGGCTAATTTCTAGCTCAAATAATATGCTTAAAAGAATAAAGCAAAATGCCGAAACAACCGGCAATGTCATCCATCAATTAGATGTTTCGATGGAACAGAGCTCCCAAAACATTGGTAGTCTTACCGAGCAGACGCAAGAAATCAGTGATTCCACATACGAAATGGAGTTGCTGACAAAAACGATGAACGACGCGGCAACAGCGCTAGGTGCTTTGGTTACTGATACTGTTAATTCGTTAAATCATAACGTTGTTTTAAACAAGGAAATGGAGCAAAAATTTGAGGAAGTTGGCATCGCTGTCGCAAACGGAAACGAAGGCGCGTCAAATGTTAAGAGCACATTAAATTCCATGAAAGACACTGTATTGGCAGCTGGAGAGGCAACGGAGGTTCTGCTCAAGAAGATTTCTCTTGTGAACGTAATTCTTAAAGAAATTAACAAAATAACAATGAGAACTAATATGCTTTCAATCAACGCCTCAATAGAAGCAGCAAAAGCCGGCGAGCACGGGAAAGGATTTTCCGTCGTTGCAAATGAAATCAAAAGCTTAGCTTCTGAAAGCAGTGACTCAGCAAAAGAAATTCAGCAAATTATATACGAACTTTCAATGCAGGTTGACGATGTTGCTGCAAAAACCTCTGCCGGTACCGAATCTGCAATCGCCGGCATGGAGAGTATGGAAAAGCTGATGGTTACCCTAGATGAAATTCGAAATGCAAACGATGGTGCTGCTAATGTGGTTTTGCAAGAGACTCAAACCAACAACGATGTTAGCATTAAATTTGAAACCGTTTCTTCTGAGATAAACGATTTGATAGCTGACGTAATCAAAATCAGCAAATCCATCGAGGCTGTTTCAGCTGACATACATAAGCAAAACGACTCGATAAAGAATGTCAACGCTGAAATTAGCAAAATGAAAGCTGTTACCATGGAATTGAATAAAAATGATGACTAAATATTCTCGTACCAAATATAATTCTTCTTACTGCAAACGTTAATAATCGCTTGATTTAAAATCGATATAGCAAAAAAGTACTATGTAACAGCAAAAGAGAGAACCGCGACGGTTCTCTCTTTTGCCGATTAAATGAACTATATCAGTGTTTTTCATTGACATACGGAGACGTAATCATCTCTCATTTGTTGGATCTTCGCCAAATGTGCTGTTTTTCGGCAGCTTTAATCAGTTGCTCTCGGAAGTCGGGATGTGCAACCGAAATAAGAAGCTCTGCCCTTTCCCACGTTGAACGTCCAACAAGATTGACTGCTCCGTATTCCGTTACGATGTAATAGGATTGGCTTCGCGGAGAAGTTACAATATCGCCGTTAAAAGTTGGAACGATACGCGAGCTGCTCTCTCCCTGCGCATTTGTGAAGGTGGAACTCATGCAGATAAATGCCTTGCCGCCCTTGGACATTGCGGCACCCGTCAGATAGTCGAGCTGACCTCCCGTGCCGCTAATTTGACGTGTTCCGTTGCTTTCCGCGCAAATCTGTCCGTACAAATCCACAGAGATGCAGCTGTTGATGGAAATCATGTCATCGATTTGCCCAATAATCTCGGGCGAATTTACGTATTCGAGAGGACAGGCGTGCAAGCCAGGATTATTATTGAGCCAGTCATACATTGCCGAACTGCCTAAGGCAATTCCATAAACGCCCTTGTCCCGCTGAAGACTGCTTTTGCGGTTTGTTAGCACTCTGGCGTTATATAAATCTAAATAGGCATCACAGCAGAGCTCAGTATGCATGCCCAGATTTTTAATTCCGCTTTCCGCAATCATTTTTCCCACAGCATTTGGCGTACCGCCGATCCCCAGCTGTAAGGCCGATCCGTCTTTGATAAATGGGACAATAAGCTCCGCGATTTTAATATCAACCGCCGTTGGAGCCGGCAAACTGAGCACAGGCAACGGGCCATGCTCCCCCTCCACAATTATATCGACCTCTGAAACATGGATAACCTCATCAAACCCATGAACTTTCGGTAATTTATCATTAATCTCGAGAATAATGAAGTTCGCCTTATCGAGAATGCCTTTTGCGATTCCGGTTGAAGTAGAAAGATTAAAATAGCCGTGTTCGTCCATAGGTGCAACGCTAATCATTGCCACATTGACTTCAAGAAAATGGCGGTAATAAGGCACAAGATTTCGAAAAATCATTGGAATATAATAACAAAGCCCTCTGTCGGCAAGCTTTCGCTCGTATGCAGAGCAATGCCAGCTATTATAAGTAAAGTGCTTCTGCTCCGGATCGCACTCTACGCATTCTATCGGGCCAAACAGCAGATTACCGCGAATTTTGACATCCGTTAGCTCATCGCGCCGCTTCGCAAGGGCAGCATCCAAGAGGACAGGCATTCCGAGCGCAGTAAAATAGTCGACCCAATCCCCGCTTTTAACAACTTGAACGGCCTGCTCAGCTGTGCGAAGCTTCGACCGATATTCAGATAGATTATCCATATCGTTCCCCTGTTTATTAAAATTTGAAATTAAATCAAAATATAGTAATATAATACCATAATTTCTCACTAAAGTTAATTAGTAAAATAAGCATCTTTGCAAGCTTGTTTTTGTATAAATTATTTGATATTATTACCGAAAAGCATAATTACAAAATAAAGGTGACAAAATGGAAAATCAAGAGCATAAACGGCGCGTTCGCTATGCCGGAACACACCCAAAGGCTTTTCAGGAAAAATATAAAGAGCTTCAGCCGGAAAAATACGCCGAGGATGTGGCGAAGGTCATTGAAAGTGGAAAAACTCCTGCCGGTATGCATCGCTCAATCTGCATTAATGAAATCCTAGAATTCTTGCAAATAAGCCCCGGACAAATTGGTCTTGACGCCACCCTTGGCTATGGCGGACACACACAGGAGATGCTGAAGCGCTTGGATTCAAAGGGCTGCCTTTATGCAATCGATGTCGATTCCTTTGAATTGCCGCGTACGCGAGAGCGCTTGGACCACTTGGGCTACGGCCCTGATATTTTAAGGATAAAGCAGCTTAATTTTTCTGAAATTGATCAAATTGTGCTCGAAGCAGGACCCTTAAATTTTGTGCTTGCTGATTTGGGTGTATCCTCAATGCAAATTGACAACCCTGAAAGAGGCTTTTCTTTTAAAGCTGAAGGTCCGTTAGATTTGAGGCTTGACCCAAGCAAGGGCGAAAGCGCGGCTGAGCGCTTGAAAACTCTTTCACAAGAAGAGCTTGAGGGAATGCTCGTTGAAAATGCGGACGAACCCCATGCGCCCGAAATCGCCCGTGCTATAGTCACCGTAATAAAAAAGGGGATTGATATTGCTACCACAACTCAACTCAAGCAGATTATTGCAAACGCTCTCTGGTTCATTCCCGAAAAAGACCGGAAAGATGAAATAAAAAAATCATGTCAGCGTTGTTTTCAGGCCTTACGGATAGATGTAAACAATGAATTTGAAGTTTTATTTGAGCTTTTAGAAAAGCTGCCAAACGCTCTTTCCGAAGGAGGACGTGTTGCAATACTAACCTTCCACTCAGGCGAAGACAGGCTGGTTAAGAAATCCTTCAAACACTATTTTAATGAAGGGGTTTACCGCGAAATTTCTCCTGAACCGATTCGGCCTTCAGCGGAAGAATGTAATTCCAACAACCGTGCGCGCTCAGCAAAACTTCGTTGGGCAATCAAGGCTTGACTCAGGGTTATGCAAACAATTGGTTTACATAACTATTCACTTTTTTATACCACTAAAGCAACGGACGGAACAGGTATCCCCTGCCCGTCCGTTTTTTCGTAATATTAGAATAAAGCCAATCCCTTGTATCATGTATAAAGCACAGTCACAATACAGATTTTACAGCTTCATATTCATTTTCAGCTTTGCCCGTTACCCTTCGTTCTCCAGATAACAGCCTCATAGGGCCGAAGCTGTAGCGCTGGTGCATCGCCATAGTTGGAGAGCAAGTACACAGCGTTTGGCAGCCTGTTTTTTCTTTCTCTCATCCTACTGCCAAGATTGCATTCGATAAAGAAGGTTTCGCTTTCACCTGAGCGCCAATAGCTAAACAGGTTCTTTTCCTTCTTGTTGACAATTTTGATATTTCCATAAACAAGCGCATCATGCTCTCTGCGAAGTTCAATAAGCGTGCGGTAAAAGCTAAGCACAGAGTCCTTGTCTTCAAGTTGAGCCTCGACGTTGCAAACGTTGTGGTCTGCACCGCCATCAATCCACGGCGTGCCCAGCGAAAAACCTGCGTTGACACCATTTGTCCACTGCATTGGCACACGGGCATGGTCGCGTGAGCCGGCAAGAATCTTGGCGAACGCTTCTTCCTCGCTCATTGTATGAATAAGCTCAGCATAAAGATTTATGCTCTCAACATCACGAAGCTCGTCGATTGATGAAAAATCCCTGTTGACCATTCCAAGCTCCTGCCCCTGAAAGATAAACGGAGTACCTTTCAGCGTCAGTTGCATCGTTGCGAGTAACTTTGCAAGCACATTTCTATAAAGCGGATTCGGATTGACCTTCGAAACCATGCGGGGATTATCATGATTCTCATAAAACAGTGCCATCCGGCAATGCGTCCCGTAGTTTTCCATCCAGTCAGTCATATAGGCTTTAAAGTAGTTAAGGTCGTATTCATAATCATCAAAACGGACGTGTCCCGGCGTTTCAAGCTGATCAAAGGAAAAAACCATATCAAGCTCTCCGCGATAATCGGCGGTTAGGAGCTTTGACATCTCCATGCCAATACCCGGCGTTTCGCCAACGGAAAACGCGTTAAACAAAGCAAACGACTTTTCCTTAAGCTCATGCAAATACTCGTGAAGCCGCGGCCCATAGTAGTAGTGCTCTATGCCGGTGTATCCGATTAATGAACCGATAAGCTCATCACCGTCTGGCAAGCCCTCGCGCTTGGAGATATAGTTGACAACATCCATTCGGAAGCCGTCGACGCCCTTTTCAAGCCACCAACGAACCATTTCGCCGACATCAGCGCGGACATCGGGGTTATCCCAATTGAGGTCCATCTGCTTTTTCGAAAAAAGGTGAAGCGCAAACTGCTTTCTCTGTTCGACATAGTTCCAAGCGCTGCCGCTAAAAAATGAGCTCCAGTTGTTCGTCTTATCTCGGAATATGTAATAGTCTCCGTACTTTGAACTTGGGTCTGTTACAGCCTTTTTATACCACTCGTGTTCATCTGAGGTATGATTAACCACCAAATCCATTATCAGGCGCATACCTCTCGCGTGGATTCCACGAAGCAGCTCGTCGAAATCCTCCATTGTGCCGAATTCCGCCATGATTTTTCGGTAATCGCGGATATCATATCCGTTATCGTCATTTGGAGAATCATAGACCGGCGAAAGCCAAATCGCGTTGACCCCAAGTTCATAAAGATAATCGAGCTTCTCGGTTATGCCCTTCAAATCTCCGATACCGTCGCCGTTTGAGTCCTTGAAGCTGCGCGGATAAATCTGATAGAACACAGCTTCCTTCCACCATGCCGGTGTTTCGCTGACATTATCGCTAAGCGGAACGTCAGCTTCGCTGTTTAGAAGTTCGAGCAGCGTCATAACAAACGCTTCGTTGACCTTGCCCTTCGTAAGCCTTGGCAAAACCTTTAGCTTTATACTTCCGACAATCGGATTAGTCAGAATTTTATCGCTTTTCCCCATTTGAAGCAGGACTTTTCTTAGCACATCTCTTCCGACCGGATGCACATAAACGTCCTTAATACGGCTGTTAATTGTAAGCATGTTATTTGTCCTTTTCAGACAGGTTTAGGTCACCGCGCTCAGCAAGCTCCGCAACAATATTATCGAACATTTCCTTGTCAATTTTAAATTTAAAGCGATAGACCAAATAACCTGCAACAATTGATATCAGCGGGAATATCAGCATCGCAAGCTTCATCGTGAGAAGCCCCCCTGCTGTGACATCATTTGGTGTAGCCGCCGAATTTATACCCGAAATGATAAGTGTTACAGTTACAATACCACTGGCAATAGCACCGCCGATTTTGTTGATAAAAGGCTGTACCGAAAACGTTATGCTTTCGTTGCGTTTTCCGAGCTTTAGCTGTCCGTATTCGATTGTGTCGGTCAGGAACATTAGCATCAAAAGCTGAATAAATGCCTGCCCAACAAAAATCAGCATTCCTGCTATACCGATTACAATCATATTCATAGGTGCGAAGAAAAACACAATGTAACCGAGGACAACCAAAATTGTAGCATACATATAAAGCTGTTTGCGGCTAAATCTCTTTGAAAACAGAGGAAATACAGCAAGTGCCGCGAGCTGAGATACACCTAATATTCCGGCAAATATTGAGTACATTCCTTCATTTTTGAAAGCATACTTAAAGAAATATGTTCCAAAGCTCGTAGTCGTACAGTAACCAATCATGAACAAGGCCATTGAAATAGCGGTGAACATTAGCTGGTCGTTTTTAAAGAGAACCGAAAGCATCTCTTTAAGTGAAGTTTTTTCTTGCTTATTTACGATTGCACGGTTTTCCTTGACACCAAAGAGCGTAAAACATAGGAACGCCAATGTAATAAGAACGACGGCTACGGCAAAGATAAACCACGCCTTTATTGCAATTGGGTCACCTTGGACTGTGGGGTCACCTCCCATTTTTTCGGTAAGCATTTTCGTAATAGGTAGTATCCCAACAACGCAGGCAAAAAGTCCAATGTTTGCACAAATTCGAGCAAAGGAGCCGATTTTCTCGCGCTCCTTCTGGTCGATTGAAAGCGAGGGAAGCATTGACCAATAGGCAATATCGTTCGCGCCGTATGTAATATCCCAAACCAAATAAAGTATGACAAAGGCGATGATGTACCCTGTGCCCCTAAGTCCGAAATCGGTAAACAACAGCACCGTAAGGATCCCGCCGACAACTCCGCCGATTGCTATCCACGGCTTGAACTTTCCGAAACGCGATTGCGTATTGTCAACTAAAAAACCCATTATCGGATCATTCACGGCGTCAAAAATGCGCAGGACAGTGATTACTACTGCCATTGATATCATTACACTGTCGGAAAGATTCAGTATTTCCGTCATATACCATAGAATAAACATACTTACCATCGAGTAGAGCATATCCCTGCCGATGGTACCAAGCCCAAAAAAGTAGCGATTGCCTTTAATGCTGTTATCCATTTGTGATTTCCTCCCTAACAATAAGCGAACAATGCACATATTTTCCTGCGAGTCAATGGTTGCTTTTGGATATTATATCATAACACCTTTAGTTTTACATCATAAATTCATGCTCCGTCTATAAATCATGGATTGCTACAGCTATTGAATTTTTTCATTGTAATCATTGTTAAACTGTGATAATGTTTATGATGATAGTCCGACTATCATTATAAACGTCACTTTCTATTTTGTATATATTTTTATTTATTAAGCAGGGAAAAATATGCATAACAACAGAACTTCTCGCCTTGATTATGAAAACCCTCAAATAATTGAGCAAAACAAGGAACCGGCTCATACAATTTGGATGCCCTATGACAGCTTCGACGAAATCTCGGAGTTAAAGCCCTCAAAATACAAGCTCAGCTTAAGCGGTGTCTGGGACTTTAAGTGGATTTTTGGTAAGGGTGAAGTTCCCACGGATTTCTATTTGACCGAATATGACAGCTCCGGCTGGGACAAGCTAGATGTCCCCTCCGTCTGGCAGCTCAAGGGCTATGGCAAGCCCTATTATCTCGCCTTTGATTTTCCGCCGGCAATAAGTAAAAAGAAAAATAAGATACCGAAAATCGACCAACCCAAAAACGAAAAAGGCTTTTACCGCAGAAGCTTTATTCTGCCTCAATTTTTTGAGGACAGGGAGATTTTTATTCACTTCGGGGCTGTTAAATCGGCATTTTATCTATATATAAACGGCAATAAAGTTGGCTATTCTCAGGGATCCATGACACCCGCCGAGTTCAATATCACGCCTTACCTCAAAAGCGGTGAAAATATCGTTTCGGCAGAGGTCATTCGCTTCTGTGACGGCAGCTATCTTGAAGACCAAGACATGTGGTTTTTTAGTGGCATTTACCGCGAGGTCTACATCTATGCCGAACCAAAGCTCTTTTTGCGCGACATTTTTGTTCGCTCTTCCCCGGATGATACTTATACCGACTGGAAACTTGAAATTGATGTTATTGTTGCAAACGCAAGCAAGCAAAAGCGAGATGTATTGGTCGAGGCATTACTGTGCGAGTACACAGATTTTAAGGTCATCGACAGTATAAGCACTAATTTGAGCACTGTTAACGATGGAAGCAACCGCCTATCTCTTAATAAGCTTATCTCTTGCCCCCAAAAATGGAGCGCGGAGCAGCCAAATCTTTATAGGCTTATTGTATCGCTAAAGGAGCGCGACGGCTCGGCACTCGAAACAAAGACAATCCATTTTGGCTTTAAAGCAGTCGAAATAAAGGACGAAAATATCCTTATTAACGGAAAACCGCTTATGATTTGCGGCGTTAACCGCCACGATTTTGATCCCGACTTCGGCTGGGCTGTACCTGAGGAAAGGTATCATCAGGACTTAACTTTGATGAAGCAGGCGAACATCAACGCCATACGCACCAGCCATTATCCCAATGATCCCCTGCTCTATGAACTGTGTGACATTTATGGTCTTTACGTTATGGACGAGGCAGATGTGGAAACCCACGCCGTACGTAGAAAAAACGTGCCGGGCAACAACCCAATCTGGACCCGCGCGGTAGTCGATCGTATGGTACGTATGGTACTCAGAGACCGGAATTACCCCTGCATTTTCATGTGGTCGCTCGGTAATGAGGCTGGATACGGGAGCAATTTTTTGAAAATGAAGAACGCCGCTTTGCTATTGGACTCAACACGTCCTTTCCATTACGAGGGCGACATGGACATGTCGGTAAGTGATGTCGTTTCTCGGATGTATCCGACAACGCAGCTACTTGAAAAGCTTGGCCGCCACGAGGAAATCAAAATCGGACTTTTTGATAATTTTCTTAATATGCTCACAGCCGACAACAAGCCGCTTAAGCCTGCGCAATATCTTGGCAAACCCGTTATAGCCTGTGAATATGCGCACGCAATGGAAAACAGTCTTGGCAATTTTAAGGAATATATGGACGTTTTCGAAAATCACACCAATCTTGCCGGCGGCTTTATTTGGGATTTTGTTGACCAAGCCATTCGCAAATTCACACCGGAGGGTCAGGAGCAATGGTTATACGGCGGCGATTTTGGTGAGGAGCTTACGCACAGATATTTCTGCGCAAATGGAATAATATCTGCTGACCGCACACCTCACCCCTCATATTACGAGGTGAAAAAGGTTTATCAGCGCATCAGAGTTACGCCTGTCGATTTAAAAAAAGGTATAATTCAAATCGAGAATCTGTACAGCTTTATCGATTTGTCAGCCTTCAAGCTAAACTGGTCACTAACCGAAAACGGAAAGGTCATAAGAAGCTTTATTATTGACAACCTTTCGCTCCCTGCGAGCGAAAGCATCGAGCTAACGCTCGATATCGGAAGTATTGAATTTGGGCTTAATAAAGAGTATCATTTAAACGTAGCTTTTCTCCTGCGCGATTCTACGCCATGGTGCGGCAATGACTACCCTCTCGCCTTTGAGCAGTTTGAAATCAGTCGCGGTCTTGGCAAGACGAAGCTGGATATAGGCAAAGATTTAAACACAAACGAAAACGATAATTTAATAACAATTTCCGGTGACAGCTTCCGCATAATTCTATCAAAACAGCATGGAAGTATCGATTCCATCGACTACGGAAATGGCAACATTCTTTCCTCGCCGATAAAGCCGAATTATTGGCGTGCCTTCACAGATAACGACCTCGGCTACGCTAATTTCAGACCCAAGTTAGAAGGTGTGCTTTCCTATCCAGTAAAGAGGTGGCGAAGAGCAACAGAAAAGCGCCGAGTTCGTTCCGTGTCACTTTCATGCGCTGACGGGCTTGCGACGCTTATATTTCGGCAGACTGTCCCTTGTTGCAAAGGCTATGTGTTGACGACTTATCAAATTGGCAGCGATGGCATTATTTATATTCGGCACGAATTATGCCCAAGGCACGATATGCTTCGCATCGGCTTCACAATGGCTCTAAGACGAGATTATGACAGCTTCACGTGGTTTGGTCGAGGTCCACACGAAAACTACTGCGATCGAAGAACCGGTGCTCCTGTCGCCATCTATTCTCTCGGCGTTGAGTCGCTTGGACACAGCTATATGCGACCTCAAGAAAACGGAAACCGCAGCGATGTTCGTTGGCTTAAAATCGCGAATTCGAGCGGAAGCGGCCTTGAAATCAACGGTGACTGCTTCAATTTTAGTGCTTGGCCTTATTCTCAAGATGAGCTGGAGGCAGCAACGCATCAGCATGAGCTCAACTCTCAGCACTTTATAACCGTTAATATCGACCTTATGCAGTGCGGTGTCGGCGGCGACTTTCCGGGCGTCGCAAAGCTCCACGAACCCTATAAAATCCACAAGGGCAAAAACTACGTCTTTGAATATACAATATCGAAGCACACAAACGAAGACAATTTGGAACTGAGTAAATAACTATGGAGATTAACAAAAATCGAAGGCTCACGCTTGACAAGCAGATAAAAGCGCGAAACGAACTTATTATCGATGCCGCAATCCAAGAGTTTATAGAAAACGGTATCGATAATTCAAAAATTTCCGAAATTGCAAAACGAGCGGAGGTTGGCACGATAACCGTTTACCGCTATTTTGAAAACAAGCCCAAGCTCGTCATAGAATGTGCAACCAAGCTTTGGAAAAGCGAAGTTGAAAATCTAACACCCAAGCTTTTTCCAGCGAATTTCGACAAGCTTAACGGCTTTGAACAAGCCACACACATTTTGGGCGTAATGGGCTCTCTGCACGAGAATTATCCAGTTTCACTTCGTCTGCTGGAGCAGTTCGATAATTACATTGTGAAAGAGCATATTCCAGCTCATGCGCTTGAGCAATACGAGGCCGGCATCATCTACACGCGCGAAACCTTGCTTGCAGCTATCATATCAGGTCAAAAGGACGGGTCGATTCGTTCGGACATCAATGCCCTCCAATTCTACTCGACAACTACCCATGCCGTTATTGCTCTAAGCCAAAAGCTTTTAATGCGCGGCGAAGTGATACAAAGCGACTCCGAAACAGACGCAAATACGCAAATCGCCTTACTGATTGAGATGGCGCTAAATTATATCAAAGGGAGAAATGAGGTCTGCTAAATGGGTATTTTAGGCGGAGTGCTTTTATATAAAAAAGGCCGACATAACATTAGCTTCGATTTTTCGCAAAGCACAGATACAGAAGATTTCTCGCTTGCTGTCAATTATTCTTCCACAAACGAGGGCACGCTTTTTTCAGTCGTTTTAACTCCCAAAACCTCATTTACAATCACGGCTTGCACTCTGACGACGGACGAGAAGCTTTCTAATGATGTTCCTGTCTTTCTCAATGGCTATCAAACCTGGACAGACAGCACCGAAGTAACTCTTAATTACTCAATTAAAAAGCTTAATCCTCTCGCTAAACCGCTAATCGGCATGTACGGCGACTACGGGTTTTACAAGCAGCGGCAAGATAAGCTTCAAAGCTGGACCTACACATATATTCGCAACAACGCTAATCCCTCCATCACACTTTACGGCTCAGTTTCCGAAAAGTCGGGCTATACCATTTTTGAGTATGATAAAAACGACCGCAGCCTTTGCGTTGTCAAAGACTGCAAGGGCTTGACTTGCGCCGTCGGTTCGCCTTATTTTATGTTCGATATTTTCACGATTCAATCAGAAGAAAGTGCGGCTTTCGACAGCTATTTTTCTGCGGCCAATATTCCCAAGCCGCACGTCACGCCGTGTACTGGCTGGACAAGCTGGTATAATTACTATACCGCCGTAACGCAAGAGCATGTGCTAGAAAATCTTTCTGCGTTCAGTTCACGCAAGCTTTCGATTGATTATTTTCAGATAGACGACGGCTTTCAGGAAGCTGTCGGTGATTGGCTTTACATAAACGAAAAGTTTTCTCAGGGCATGGATTATTTAGCGGATGAGATTCACAGGGCTGGCTACAAAGCCGGCTTGTGGCTTGCCCCTATAATCTGTGAAAAAACCTCTCGTCTGTACAAGGAGCATCCCGACTGGGTACTTTGCAAGGCAGGTTTGAATCCGGGTTGGAGCGGCGTTTTTTATGCGCTCGATTTTTATAACCCTGAGGTTCAGGCATACCTTCGCGAAGTATTCGACACCGTTCTAAACAAATGGAACTACGACATGGTTAAGCTTGACTTCTTATATGCCGCAGCTCTTAAAATACCAAAGAACAAAAACCGCGGTCAGGTCATGTGCGAATTTTTTGGATTTCTGCGCGAAATTTCAGGTGATAAAATCATACTCGGTTGCGGTGCTCCACTGGGCTGCGCTTTCGGTCTATTTGATTACTGTCGAGTCAGCAGTGACATTGCGCTGATGTGGGAGGATAAATTCCTTTCCAAGCTGCATTATCGTGAGCGAGTTTCAACCTTTAACGCACTAAAAAGCACCATCGGCAGGTACCAGCTAAGCGGCAGAGCGTTCTATAATGACCCCGATGTTTTCATTCTGCGTGATAGCAACAACAAGCTCAGCAAGGATCAAAAATATACACTATTTATGCTCAACGGCATCTTGGGCGGGCTTGTTTTCACCTCCGACAACATAAATGAGTATTCCGACGAACAGATGGAGCTTTTTAACACTTTATTCGCCGCTGAAGATAAAAAGGTAAAGAGCGTTGCAATATCAGAAATTGTAACCATTCACTACTCGGTCGGTGATAAAGTCTTTTGCCTATTAAGCAATCTTACAACCAAGAAAGCATTGGTACAAGCGCCGTTAAGCGGACTATTGCTTGAAGAAAAAAAACCGATTGCGGGAAATAAAACAATTGAGCTCCGTCCCTATCAAACTGTTATTATTCTAAAGTCGTAAAGAACTACATTTCAACAAACAGTGGAGTATCTTATGGAATTTATCAGCAACTGCTCTAAAGTGCCTCACTCAGAGCTTTCGCGGCTCTACCCGAATATGGGTGCGGAAGACCTTGAAAGACGCCTCGGCGATGCCGTTGAGGGCTTTAACAGAGTTTACGGTAAAGCTAAGCCTCGGCTATTCAGTGCGCCGGGCAGAACCGAGCTTTGTGGCAACCACACGGACCATCAGCGAGGCTTGGTAATCGCCGCGGCGGTAAACCTCGATGATATAGCCGCCGCTGCCCCAAATGGAGAAAGAGTTATACGTGTTTTCTCCGAAACCCATGGCACTTCAGCTATTGATCTTAATAACCTTTCTCCAAAAACAGATGAAGCAGGCACGCCAGCTTCACTTGTTCGCGGAGTGGCAGAATATTTTGTTAAAAAGGGCTTTCAAGTGCGCGACGGCTTTGATGCTTATATTTCAGGTCAGGTGCCTGTCGGCTCCGGACTTTCCAGTTCCGCCGCCTTTGAGGTTTTGATTGCCTGTGTGTTGAACGGTCTTTTTTTTGAAGGTCAGATTCCTCCCGATATCATGGCTCTCGCAGGACAATACGCCGAAAACACCCATTTCGGCAAACCCTGCGGCTTAATGGATCAAATGGCGTCTGCTGTCGGCGGTATTATTAAAATTGACTTCGATAATCCTAATGCGCCTCAAGTTGAGCGCCTATCCTTCAATTTTTTGGATTTCGGTTACCTGCTTTGCATTGTGGACACCGGTGCAAAGCACGACCATCTCGGGGACGAATACGCCTCCATTCCTACCGAAATGAGCTGTGTTGCGGCGCTTTTTGACAAGAACAAGCTCCGTGACGTTTCGCTGGAAAATTTTTATGCAGAGCTACCTCGGCTGCGGAGTAATGTATCCGACAGAGCCCTGCTTCGCGCTATGCATTTTTTTAACGAGAACAAACGGGTTTTAGCTGAGTTAGAGGCTTTAAAAAACGGCAATTTCGATAACTTCTTAAGGCTTGTGAAAGAAAGTGGTCTGTCAAGCTGGATGCTTTTGCAGAATATATATCCACACGAATCCTTTCAGGATCAGTCTGCAGCCCTCGCACTTGCATGGTGCGAGCGCTTGCTCTCAAGTGAAGGCGCCTGCCGCATTCATGGCGGGGGCTTCGGCGGAACGATTCAAGCCTTTGTTCCCGTTTCGTCTGCGCAGCGGTTCAAGACAGAAATGGAAGCGCTGACAGGGGTTGGCAGCTGTCGTTTCCTCCAAATCAGGGATGCGGGTGCTGTTGAAATCGTTTGATAAATTTGTATCGGAGATTAATTATGAATGATAATACCGTTTCATCGGCAATCCTCGGAATAGTTGAATACGCTGTCGGCAAAGGACTTTTGCCTTCGGCTGACAAGACATGGGCAATTAGTGCCATCATGGAGGTTTTACGGATTGACAGCCGGCCAAGCTCATCTCTTTTATTTGAAAAACCAATAGATGAGCTTCTTGGTATTTTGCTCGATGATGCGGTTGAACGCGGTATCATACTCGACACAATCGTTAATCGCGACCTTCTGGACACAGCTATAATGGGACTTGTAACTCCACGTCCCTCTGAGATTGCGCAGAGCTTTGCTTCGCTTTATGCCGAGAATCCAAAAAACGCAACCGATTGGTTTTACAGGCTATGCATGGACTGTAATTACATTCGTGAAGATCGGCTCTTAAAGGACCTTAAGTGGGCATACACAAGTGCCTATGGGGAAATGGAAATAACCATAAATCTTGCCAAGCCCGAAAAAGACCCCTTGGATATTGCGGCCGCGCTCAATGCAAAAAAAGTGACTTATCCCGCCTGTCAGCTTTGCCGCGAAAATGAAGGCTATGCTGGTCGCGCGGACTACCCTGCAAGACAAAACCTTCGTATTATTCCTCTCAGCATTCTTGGCGAGCCCTGGGGGCTTCAATACTCGCCTTACGTTTATTACAATGAACACTGTATTGTTTTAAACGATATACACACTCCGATGGTTATTGATGAAGCTTGTTTCCGTAAGCTCTTTGATTTTCTTGAAAAGTTTCCGCACTATTTCGTCGGCTCAAACGCTGATCTACCTATCGTTGGCGGTTCAATCCTTTCGCATGAGCATTTTCAGGGTGGGCGCCATGTCTTCCCTATTGATCGCGCAGAAATAACGGAGGAACTTTTGCTCCCAGCGCAAGCCGAAGTCAAATGCGGACTCCTGAACTGGCCGATGGCCGCTTTAAGAATCATTGGCAAAACAAGTGAGTCCGTAATTCGTTTTGCCGAATTAATCCGCAAAGTATGGCAAAACTATGATGACCCTGAGTATGAAATTTACTCTAGTACTAATGGTACGCCTCATAACACAGTGACCCCGATTGCCAGAATTCACGGTGAGTTTTTTGAGATAGACATCGTTCTACGCAACAACCGAACAACGGATGAACATCCTCTCGGGATCTTCCACCCACACGCCGAGCTTCACCATATCAAAAAGGAAAACATCGGTCTAATCGAGGTAATGGGTCTTGCAATTTTACCTCCGCAGTTAAAAAAAGAGCTAATAACACTGGGTGGGATTATGGTTTCAGGCGGAAATCTTAACGCACCGGAAATCAGCCGTCATGCGCTCTGGGCAACGGATATTCTCTCTCGTCGAGAAATAAACGCGCAAAACGTCGATGCGGTGCTGCGCGAGGAAATTGGTGCCGTGTTCGTCAAGTGTTTGGAGCACTGCGGTGTTTTCGGCCAGGGTGAAAAAACAAAGCTTGCTTTTAATCGTTTTTCTAACGCACTTATTAAAGACCTCTGTGATATATAGTGCTATCAAGCATAATAATAACATAATGTAAACAACAGCTTAAGGCTTTGCCTTAAGCTGTTGTTTACATTAATACGTTTTTTTGAAGCTGCATAATATTGATTTAGGTATATCGGACAGCCTCCTGAACATAGGATGTGATACGGAATCAAATTTTCCGGGAGGGATGTTTTTTGAGAGAAAACATAGAGGAAAGAGCTTGTGAGCTAGGTAATTACATTATTGAAAATAAATCCACCGTCCGTGCAACCGCAAAAAAGTTTGGGATTAGCAAGAGCACGGTGCATAAAGATTTGACGGAGAGACTTTATTACTCAAACAGGGCGCTATATAATGAAGTAAAATTATTGCTTGAATACAACAAATCACAGCGCCATATAAGGGGCGGAATCGCAACAAGAAAAAAATACAAGGGTGACTAATTATGTAAACCAATAAAAGCCGCGAGCGCAATTTGCGTTCGCGGTCATTTCTTATTTTGCGAGTAAGTCTATAAGCCGGGTTCTGTCTTAAACGACCATCTATCTAAGCGCAGCGTTGCCGATACGCTCTAGCCACCTCCCGAGGACGGCCGGGCAAGCCTATTGTCCTCCCACGGTGTTGCTCCGGATAGAGTTTACAGCGACGGACTGTTCCCAGCCGTCGGGTGAGCTCTTACCTCGCCTTTCCACCCTTGCCGCGTCGTCGCAAGCTGCATATCACTCGCTTCCGCGCAAGCGCGAAAGCTTGTTCATTTCGCTGCTCCTCCTTTTCCCATCAAAACTAACGTTTTGTTGGGAGATATGGGGGAATACGACATGGCGGTATATCTCTGTTGCACTTTTCCTGAAGTTGCCTTCGGCGGGCGTTACCCGTTATCCTTGCCCTATGGAGCCCGGACTTTCCTCACGCACAGGCTTTCGCCTTATGCCCGCGGTCGTTCGGCTTACTCGCTGATAAATTCTACAACTCATTTCTATTCTTGTCAACGTAATTCATACTATTCCCATAAATTGCTTCGATATAGCATTCTTTACTTCACAAACTAATTAAAGTAAGTTATACTAAATTAAAATCGGAGGTATGCGTATGGAAGAATATAATATTCAAGTTGATATCCATGAGGCATGCCGCTACATGGGCTGTCCTATAGACGCCGATACTAGCGTTCAAACAGCGGTAAAAAATGCCGCAGCTTTAATTGAAAAAACATCAGTCCCGCGTGTTATTACAAAAATATGCGATATTGACAAAACAAATGGGATTTACCTAAAAGGAACCGGACTGCAGCTCAGTGGAAAAGCCATCGCCTCTCTCCTTCACAATTGTGAGCAATGTGCAATTTTCTGCGCAACCATAGGTAGCGAATTTGAAGCTCTCATCAGAAAATGGCAGCTTAAAGATCTCGCCTTTGCCACAATGCTGGATGCCTGTGCTTCAAGTGCAGTCGAGAGCCTTTGTGACAGTGTTGAAGCAGCTCTTGCACGGGATTTTGGTGCACAGGGTTATTATCTTACCGACCGCTTCAGCCCCGGTTATGGCGACCTGCCGTTGTCCATCCAACCCGATTTTTGTGCCGCCTTGGACACAACGAGAAAAATCGGCGTATCTATAAGCGAAAGCGGTATAATGATACCGAGAAAAACCGTAACCGCAGTAATCGGCTTTTCTAAATATCCACAAAAGCACATACAAACCGGCTGCAGTGGCTGCTCGCTGTCAGCCGACTGCAAATTCAGAGAAAACGGGGTGACCTGCTATGGACAAGCTATTTAACGACGAATTTATAATTCTCGACGGAGCGATGGGAACAATGCTCCAGCGCGCGTGTTTGCCTGTTGGAGTAATTCCCGAAATATACACGCTTGAGCATCCTGAAATCCTTGAGAATATTCATCGTGCCTATATTGACGCAGGGAGCAAAATTGCCTATTCCAACACCTTCAGCTCAAGCGCTCACAAGCTGTCCGGCAGTGGTCATTCGGTTGAAGAAGTTATTACAGCCTCCGTTGCCGTGGCCATAAAAGCGGCGAATGGAAAAGCCCTCGTCGCGCTTGACATCGGACCAATCGGTGAAATGCTTGAGCCCTCGGGTACTCTAAGCTTTGAGGCGGCATATGATATGTTTCGCGAGATGCTAATTGCAGGTGAAAAGGCCGGAGCCAGTATTATTGCTTTTGAAACCTTTACCGACCTAGCGGAACTGAGAATTGCAGTTCTTGCCGCAAAGGAGAACACAAAGCTCCCCATCTTCGCCACAATGTCGTTTGAAGACGGAGGTCGCACCTTTACAGGTGCTCTTGCCGAATCCTTTGCCGAAACCATGACAGGTCTTGGCGTCGACGCAATCGGCGTTAACTGCTCTATGGGGCCTAAAAAGCTTATGCCCATCATCCGTAGAATTGGAGCGGTCTCTCCCCTGCCTCTTATCGTCAAGGCAAATGCAGGCCTTCCGGATGCCCGTGACGGGCACTACAGCATGACAGCCGCGGAGTTTGCGGAAGAAATGTCAGAGTGCGCAGAAATCGGTGTGAAGATTGTTGGTGGCTGCTGCGGAACAACCCCCGAATTTATTAAGGCTCTTTGTGCTGCTATATCTGGCAAAAAATGCTCGCCTCGTAAGATTTCAGAAGAGACAAGGCTTTGCAGCATTACAAAGCTTGTAACTGTTAACGAGGTTCGCATAATCGGTGAGCGCATCAACCCAACAGGTAAAAAGCGCTTTCAGCAGGCACTTCGTGAAAATGATTTTGACTACGTCTTGGCTCAGGGTGTTGCTCAGGCGGATGCCGGTGCAGACATTTTGGATGTCAACGTCGGCATTCCTGGTCTTGACGAGGCTTCTCTCATGAAAAAATGCGTCAAAGGCCTCCAAGCCACTGCCGATATGCCTTTACAGATTGACTCAAACGACCCGAAAGCAATTGAAGATGGCCTTCGCGCATTTTGCGGAAAAGCTATTGTTAATTCTGTAAATGGCGAGCGCGAAAAGCTTGAAACAATCCTTCCTCTAGTTAAAAAATACGGCGCTGCCGTGGTCGGGCTGACGATGGACGAGCACGGCATACCCGACACTGCTGAGGAGCGTTTCGAAATCGCAAAGCGTATCCTCTGCGCCTGTGAAAGCTATGGAATCCCCAAACGGGATGTTTTCATCGACTGTCTTTGCCTTACAGTATCCGCTTCCCAAAGTTCCGCTCTCGAAACGCTGAAGGCTATCCGTATGGTAAAGGAAAAGCTTGGACTTCACACTGTTCTTGGCGTTTCTAATATATCCTTTGGTCTGCCGAACCGCGAGCTTATTAACAGCTCGTTTCTTACTCTTGCAATTGAAAACGGGCTTGATTTACCAATTATAAACCCAAACCTATCGTCTATGATGGATGCCGTTTCCGCATTCAAACTTTTGAAGGGCTTCGATATCGGATGCCAAAACTTTGTGGAGCGCTATTCCGGTGTTATGTCAACCGATGTGCCAAGGCCTGTATCAAGTATAGATATTGCCGACGCTGTCGCGAAGGGGCTAAAGGCAGAGTCAAAGGCAATAACTCAAAGCTTGCTCGAAACAATGACGGAGCTTGAAATTATCGACAGGCTTCTTATACCAGCGCTAGATGCCGTTGGCGATAGATATGAAAAGGGAGAAATTTTCCTTCCCCAGCTAATGCGCGCGGCAGATGCCTCCTGTGAAGCCTTTGAAGTACTCAAAACCAGCATCGCAAAAAAAGGTGCTGAATCAGTTTCAAAAGGAAAAATTATCGTTGCCACTGTAAAAGGTGATATTCACGATATAGGCAAAAACATCGTCAAAACCATTCTTGCCAACTATGGCTATCAGCTCATTGATTTGGGGCGCGACGTTGCTCCTCAAACCGTTGTCGAAACGGCAATACGTGAGGATGTAAAACTCATCGGGTTAAGCGCACTGATGACTACAACTCTTCCCGCAATGGTGGAAACCATTAAAGCTCTGCGTATGAGCGGTCACAAATGCAATATTATGGTTGGCGGAGCGGTACTCACAGCTGAATACGCCAAAGAAATCGGCGCTGATTTCTACGCAAAGGACGCAAAACGCGCTGTTGACATAGCAAAAGAAGTTTTGAGTTAGGGGTGAAAGCTTGAAATTTATACAAAAGCTTACGCAAGGAACTCTCGTCTTTGATGGTGGCATGGGAACTTATTATGCCGAAAAGTACGGACGTGAGCCGGAATGCTGTGAATTTGCAAATATTCAATATCCCGATAGGATTGAGGGAATACACCGCGAGTACATCGCAGCAGGCTGCGACGCAATTAAAACCAACACCTTTGGCGCGAACGCCGAAGGTCTTGATTGCGACTGGGAAACCGTATCAAAGCTCATCGAAAGCGGCTGGATCATCGCAAATAAGGCCATATTCGGTACAGACATTACAGTTTTCGCAGATATTGGGCCAATTCCACACACCGAAAATGTTGATAACACACCGCAATATATAGAAATTGTCGATTGTTTTATAAAGCTTGGCGCGGAACATTTTCTATTCGAGACTTTTTCTTCCCCGGATTGTCTTAGCACTGTCACCCAGCATATCAAAAGTATAAAACCTAATTCAATTATTATCTGCTCATTTGCGGTTTCGAGCGACGGGTTTACGCGCGAAGGTGTTTCCCTCTCAAAAATCCAAAAAGCTATGTCTGCAGATAAAAATGTTGACATATTCGGTCTAAACTGTTTGAGCGGGCCAATTCATATGGCTAAGCTGATAAGCGAGCTTTCAAACTCAGACAAACCTCTCATTGCCATGCCAAACGCCGGTTACCCGACACTTGTCGGCAACCGTGTTTACTTTGAAAACAACTCCGAATACTATGCAAAGGGTCTTGTAGAAATAGCAAATTCCGGAGCAGCAATAATCGGTGGCTGCTGTGGCACAACTCCTGAACATATTTTGAAGACACGCAGTCTGCTTGGCCACAAATCCGTAGCAATTTCTCTAATATCAGCTCCGAAACAAACGACAGTGATTGAAAGAGCCCAAAACAGGCTCTGGGATAAAATCGAAAGCGAAAAAAAGGTATTTGCCGTTGAGCTTGATCCTCCCGCGAATTCTGACATCCGCGCATTCATGGATGGAGCAAGAGCGCTTCGTGACGCCGGAGCCGATGCGATTACAATTGCGGACTGCCCAATTTCACGCGCTAGAGCAGACAGCAGTATGCTCGCTTCAAAGTTAAAGCGAGAGCTGGATATTGACCCAATTCCGCACATGACCTGCCGTGACCGAAACATTATCGCAACAAAGGCACTTCTTCTCGGACTCAACATTGAAGGTGTCAACAATGTGCTCGTCGTCACCGGCGACCCTATTCCGACAGCTGATCGCGGCACGATTAAGAGCGTTTTCAATTTCAACTCAGTTGTTCTTGCTAACTATATTCACGATTTAGGCGAGGATTTTATCAGAGGGCCGTTCCGCGTTTATGGCGCGCTCAACCTAAATGCGCTAAATTTTGAAAATCAGCTTCGTCACGCAAAGGAAAAGCTTGAACACGGCGTTGATGCTTTTCTCACACAGCCAGTGCATTCCCCCCGCGCTTTGGAAAACCTTAAGCTTGCGCGTCAAGAGCTTTCGGGGAAAATTCTCGGCGGTGTAATGCCTATCGTTTCGCACAGGAACGCCTGCTACATGAACAGTGAGATTGCCGGCATCAGTGTCAGCGATGAAATTGTGAGACGTTATGAAGGGCTAGACAAAGAACAGGCCTCACATCTTGCTGTTTCGCTAACAACTGAAATTGCGCAGAGTATGTCCGAGTTTGTGGATGGATATTACATGATTACACCATTTATGCGTACCGACTTGATTTGCAAGATAATGAATCACTTAAAATGACCAAAACGAGTATCTGCCAAAACAGATACTCGTTTCTTTATATAAGCGTACAGCCTTTTACGGTTGTGCGCATTATCACAGAATAATACAGATTAGTCCGCCGCTTCCCTCATTAATAATGCGCTGAAGAGCATTACGAAGCTTTAAGCCCGTTTCCTCAGGCATACGCTTAAGCTTGGTGTTAAGCCCCTCGCCTGCAATATCATACATTGATTTCCCGAAAATGTTTGATTCCCATATTTTTGTCGCATCTCCCTCGAAATTTTGAAGAAGGAAGCCGAGAATCTCCTCTGACGCTGTTTCACCCCCTACAGCCGGTGAAACCTCAGTTTCGACATTAGTCTTCATCATATGTATTGCGGGCGCGCCGGCACGCAATACGACCTTATATTTGCCGCCCTGTCTGACTATCTCAGGCTCCTGCAACACCATTTCGTCAAGTGACGGCATAACGACACCATAGCCTTTTTCGTTAACATCGTTCAAGGCTGCGCTGATTTTATCAAATTTGAATTTTGTTTTCGAAAGCTCACATAATAGCGCTATGAGGTCGCCGTCATTCTGTATTTGCAACCCACTTTCCTCACTTAGAGTGCGGTAATACAGTTCTCTGGGCAAGTCGATTTTAAGTGAAAAACTGCCCTTTCCAAGCATCATTTCGCTTATATTGGCGTCAGATACATTTTCGATTGCATTTAGTCTTTGCGCCAGCGATTGCGCGTCTTTCAGCTTTCTCACTTCAGTTGAAGCACTTGCAATTTCACGGAACAGTTCCTGCTTAATAGAGTGTCCGTAAGGAAGCGCTTCTACCCATTCGGGAATATAAACACAGAATTCCTCCGTTGTAAATTCGCAAAGCAGTTTGTCAATAATTTGTTCGATATCCTCCGCCCTAATTGTGAGACAATTTACACAGAGGCAGGAAACGCCGTATTTCTCAGAAAGCTGGCTTCTAAGATTTTGAGCCCTATCGGAATTTGGCTCTGTTGAGTTCAGCAGCAGCAAGTATGGTTTTCCGATTTGACGCAGTTCTGATATAACTTGTTCTTCTGCCGCAACATAGTTCTCACGCGGAATGCCGCAAATTGAGCCATCAGTTGTTATAACAAGACCAATAGTTGAGTGGTCGCGAATGACCCTTCTTGTTCCCTCTTCAGCTGCTTCTGTCATGCTGATTTCGTGGTCGAACCACGGAGTAGCAACCATTCGTTCCTCTCCGTCCTCCATCTGCCCCGCCGCGCCGGGTATCATGTATCCAACGCAGTCAATTAGTCGAACAGACATAAGAGTATCGTCACCGATACTAATTTCAACGGCATCCTCCGGAACAAATTTCGGTTCGGCTGTCATAACTGTTTTTCCCGAACCCGATTGAGGTAATTCGTCTCTTGCGCGCTCTTTTAAATAAATATTGTCTATGTTCGGTATTACAACAGTTTCCATAAAACGCTTAATAAATGTCGATTTGCCTGTCCTTACAGGCCCGACGACGCCCACATATATATCTCCGCCAGTACGCAGCGCGATATCCTCATAAATTTTGCTGTCAGTCATACCAATTCCCCCTATGAATGATGATTAATAATATTTATGGGGATAAGCTTCATTTTATGCGGACATTGTGTTTTAACAGCAAATTGTTTTGTTTTTTCTCAACTTGCTTTCTCCTATTGTAAATAACAAATATTACATTCGCCTTTATTGAATAACAAAATTGCCTGAGGAAATGATATTGACAGGCAAACGATTTGCCTGAGAGAGAAATAAACAAATTAGATTGAAGGAGTTGTGCAAAAATGTCTAACAAACTTGTAAATCCGAATGCTCGTGAAGCTATGGATCGTTTTAAGATGGAATCCGCATCCGAGGTTGGTGTTCCTCTTAAGCAGGGCTACAATGGTAACCTGACCTCCGCTCAGGCCGGCAGCATCGGCGGAAACATGGTCAAGAAAATGGTTCAGGCATACGAAAACGGCAAGTAACTAAGTTAAAAAGCTAAGCAATAAAATAACCAACCTCCATATTACATGGCGGTTGGTTATTTTTGTCATGGCTTTACTTCAGTTGATTGTGTTTCGGCTGGCTTCAAACAATTTGTACTGTCCGGTTAACGCTAAAAGCTGTTTTGCCATTGCAGCAAGCTCCTGCGCGGCGGCCGAGCTTTCCTCTGCTGTTGCCGAGTTTGTCTGAACGACTGTAGAAACCTGATCAATCCCTTGCTGCACCTGTACAGTTGCGGATGATTGATTTTCAGATGCCTCAACAATCTTCATAATCACGTCATTTACCTTGCCGGTATTTTCTCCTACTAGCAAAAGTGATTTAGCTGTTGCATCCGCAATTTTTGTTCCGTTCTCAACTGCAACAACTGTGCTTTCAACGAGCGCAGTAGTGTTTTTTGCTGCTTCTGCCGAGCGTTGAGCCAAGTTTCGAACCTCATCTGCAACGACTGCAAAGCCTTTTCCGGAGGCGCCTGCACGAGCTGCCTCAACCGCCGCGTTTAGCGAAAGAATATTTGTCTGGAAAGCTATATCGTCTATGGCTTTTACAATTTTTCCGATTTCTTTTGAAGTTGTAGTAATCTCATTCATTGCCTCAAGCATTTGTGCCATATTTTTGTTGCTCTCATCAACATCCCGAGCCGATTCACTGCTCATAGAACTGGCAAGGTTTGCCTGCTCGGCATTCGTTCTGCTTAGCTGAGCGATGCTAAAAACTGTTGCTGATAATTCTTCCACGACCGATGCCTGTTCAGTCGTACCCTGAGCCAGCGTTTGTGAAACTACGGAGATTTGATTTGATCCGTTTGCGACCTGTTCAGCAATGTCATTTGTAATCTTCATTCCCTCACTCATATCTGAAAACACGGCATAAGTGGAATCGATTAACTCATTATACTTTCCGACATATTTACTCTCGTCCTCGGACTGAGCGTTTAGATTCTTTGAAGCGCCCTTTGCAAGTATTGCGCACGTATCATCGATAATATATGATATGTTAATACTCATTTGCTCAAAGGTTCTTCCTAAATCACCAAACTCATCTTGGGTATCAATGTGTAACGGCTTAATCTGATTACCATTCTGCAAATCGTTGCATGTAGAAACCAGCTTAGTAAGCGGTCCGACAACGCTGCTTCTCAGCACGACCAAGACATAAGCTGTGAACCCGAGGGCAATTCCAGCTAATGCGCAAAATATTATAATAGCTTTAGACTTCAAGGATTTATAAACAGCTATGGTGCTTTCTGCCTCTGTCAAAGATGAATCTCCGATTTTTCCCATAGCAGCGTTCATCGATTCCAACGAACTCATGTAAGAATCAATATACACCGCAATTGCGCCAACACTGTCGTTTTCTTTTGCTGATTGACAAATATTTTTTATTGCTGCTTCAGAATCACTATAGCTTAGTGTAAAAGCTTCGATATCAGTTAAATCATTTGAGCGCGATCTGATACTTTCAATCTCCGTCTGAATTATCTCATCTGATGTGCTTATCAGGGCCATATTAGCTTCTGTAATTTGCGGATCTGCTTTTGCAGCAATTTCCAAAATGCTTCTATTTATTGAACTTAACTCATTTCTGATGTTAAGCTGTGATTCAATAGAAGCAAAAGGTTTGGAAAAGAAAACATCTACCTTTGAGTCAGACTTTGCTAAAAGAGAAAACAGTACCGCCATACTTCCGGTGGTCGCGACAAAAATAATAACAAATGTAAAGATAAACTTCTTCCCGACTTTCATTTTGCTAAAAAAAGACTTCATGGTTTTGCGCTCTCCTTCTTACCAAGACAATTTTTGTTTGTTTGAAAACAAATCTTCATAATTCACCCAATTCTAATAATTCTCCGTTTTACATGTTTTACAAGATTTATAACTATTTATTTATAAATTAATAATACTTTTAAGCGTCAATATTAAGCAATTCCTGCTAGCTAATATTGTCTTGAAATTTAATGTATAGAATTAACAAGAAAGAAGCGGGGACAAATCCCCGCTTCAAAGATATATTTTCCGTTTATGCTTGGTAGGAAAACTCAAGGTTATACATTGAAACAACGTCTCCGTCTTTTACACCCATTGCTTCCATTCTCTCAAAAATTCCAGCTTCGCGTAAAATTCGATCAAAATGCATACGCGATTCGTAATCCGTAAAGTTAATTGTTGCAATTAGTTTTTCCAGCCATGGTCCTTCAACAACCCAAACATCGTCATACTGTTCGATGGAGACCTCCGCCGAGGTGTCAATGACAATCTCCGGCGCAACATAATCCGCTTCGTAAATTTTAATCGGAGGAAGACTTGCAAGCCTTTCCGCCGCGGCTTTCATTAGTTCTGAGGTGCCCGAGTGTGTAGCAGCTGACATTTCAAAAAACTCATAGCCGAGTTCAGTAACATAATCACGAAAATCGCTAAGCAGCTCGCTGCCGTCCGGCAAAATATCAGTTTTGTTAGCAACAACGATCTGAGGTCTTTCCGCAAGCTCGGGACTATATTCGCGAAGCTCGTTATTAATCGCTTCAAAGTCCTCTATCGGGTCGCGGCCCTCACTGCCGGAAACGTCAACAACATGGATAAGCAAACGACAGCGGTCAATGTGACGCAAAAAGTCATGTCCCAGTCCTGCACCCTCGCTCGCGCCTTCAATGATTCCCGGAATGTCCGCCAGCACAAATGAGACTCCCTCCGTGACATAAACAACACCTAGATTTGGAAACAGCGTTGTGAAATGGTAATTCGCGATTTTTGGATGTGCCTTCGACACAACAGAAAGCAAGGTCGACTTTCCCACATTTGGGAAGCCAACAAGACCTACATCAGCCAACAACTTTAGCTCAAGAACAACTTCACGGTCTTCACCATTCATTCCCGGTTTTGCAAAGCGCGGTACCTGTCGAGTGGGAGTCGCAAAATGCTGGTTTCCCCAGCCGCCTCTGCCGCCTTTTGCAAGAACAAAGGGCTGACTATCTGTCATATCCTTGATTATCCCACCGGTCTGTTTGTCTTTAATTAGTGTTCCGCGAGGAACTTTTATTATGATGTCTCCGCCGTCTTTTCCGCTGCAGCGCTTGCCCTGTCCGTTCATTCCGTTTTCTGCAACGTATTTACGCTTATAGCGAAAATCCATCAGCGTTGAAATGTTGTCGTCAGAAACAACGACGACACTTCCGCCTCGGCCTCCATCACCTCCGTCGGGTCCTCCGTTAGGAACGTATTTTTCCCTGTGAAACGCAACCGCACCGTCTCCGCCTTTTCCGGCTTTTACAGTAATGGCCGCTTTGTCAATAAACATAAAAATCCTCCATGCACGAAAACGCACAACTAATATACCCAATAAATCATGGGAAATACGATAAAAAATGGGTGGGCAACTCGCCCACCCATATAAAGGTTACTGTGCCATGTCTTCGTAAACAGAGACCTTTTTACGGTCCTTGTCCAGACGCTCGAATCTCACAATTCCGTCCTTAAGGGCGAAAAGTGTGTCATCACCGCCGCGGCTAACGTTGGTGCCGGGGTGAATTTTCGTTCCGCGCTGTCTGACAAGGATGTTGCCGGCGAGTACGAACTGTCCGTCAGCTCTTTTGGGTCCAAGACGCTTTGACTTGCTGTCGCGGCCGTTCTTGGTTGATCCCATTCCTTTTTTATGTGCCATGCTGTACACCTCCAAGTGTCAAATAATAAGCGGAACTAAGCGGTGATTGTACCGATTTGTACCTGAGTGTAGGGCTGTCTGTGGCCCTTTGTGTTACGATATCCCTTTTTGGATTTCATCTTGAAAACGCGAACCTTTTTGTCTTTACCGTTCTTGATTACGTTTGCTGTAACGGTTGCGCCCGCAATAACGGGGGAACCGAAAGCGCTTGCATTATCATCAAGAATCGCTAAAACGCGGTCAAATGTAACTGTATCGCCGCTTTCGACATTGAGTTTTTCAATAAAAACAACATCGCCCTCGGCAACACGATACTGCTTTCCGCCAGTTTCGATAACTGCGTGCTTCATAAACTCGTGCACCTGCCTCTCTTCGGAGTCTCGCTTTTAGGGTGGAAATACAAATTTCTCTTCTAACCCTCTCAATGCGGCCTTGTTAGTTTATCATGCGAATTTCGTCTTGTCAAGATGATCAATCATTATTTTGTTGTGAATACTCCATTATTTTGGATAATATTACAGCACTTTCCCCACGTATACGCCGGAAAAGTGCCGCAATACTCTCCTCAATGTCTCCCAATCAATCCGGATTATTCCTCCGGCGAACCAAACCTCTTTTTTATCTCGTTCAAGTCGCGCTTCCCGACAGCATTTTTGGGAACGTTATCCACAAAAGTTACATATCTGGGAACCTTGATGCTGGAAAGCTCTGACTTTACCGCCGCAATAATATCCTCGCGGGTTACGGCTGCTCCCGGAGCCCTAACTATTAACACACGGCCAACCTCACCCCATTTCTGGTCAGGAACACCGACTATGCAAGCCTCGAGCACTCCGGGTACAAGCATTATTATGTCTTCAATCTCCTGCGGAAAAATGTTCTCGCCGCCGGAAATAAACATATTTTTCTTTCTTCCGCTAATGTAGCAGAAACCGTCCTCATCCAAATAACCCATGTCGCCTGTGTGAATCCAGCCGTCATGCATTATTGCTGCAGTTGCTTCGGGATTGTTCCAATAGCCGGAAAACAGAAGCTTTCCATTAAAAATCAACTCGCCTCGCTCGCCTAAAGGCACGTCTTTGCCTTCATCATCAACAAAACGCACTTGGTTGAAAGGGGCGGGAATTCCACAGGAATTCCACTTTGCGCGCACGCCATCGATGTCAGTAAGTCCTATCGGGTGGCACATATTATTAGGGCCAACTTCTGTCATCCCGTATGCGTTGACCATTTTAACGCCCTTGCCCCAATAAATCTCAAGAAGCTCTCTTCCCGTAGGAGCCGCGCCCGTTACAAGGAAGCGGTAGCAGGAAAAGTCAGTCCTTTCAAAGTCAGGGTGCATAGCCATCGCCTTATACATGGTTTCGACGGAAATTCCGACTGTCGGCTTCTCGTCTCTTATCGCTCTCAAAGCCTTTTCGGGGTTAAAGCCACGCATTATTATGAGCCTGCCGCCAATCATCAAAAGCGGAAGTGTAAAGACATTCCAGCCCGCTGTGTGGAAAAGCGGAAGCGTTAGAATTGCGGTGTCAGTTTCGTTAAGCTGGAAACCCATGCTGTCAGCAATTGAGTTATAAAACAACGAGCGGAAAGACATCATAGCCGCCTTCGGTGTACCCGTTGTACCGCCGGTATGTATGAGCATCTGAATGTCTTCATAGTCTAGCTTTGGGTCGGCAGGGGCTTTGTAGTCGACCAAATTCATTATTTCGGAATAGCAATAGGTGTCGCTCTCGCAGGGCTGATCGAGGCAGATAAATTCCTGCTTGAAGCCCTTTTCGCGAAGACTTGCAACCGTGAAAGCAAATTCGGCTGAATAGAAAATAACTTTTGGTTCTTCATTTTCAATGAGCGAAAACAACTCTTTTTCGCGAAGAAGGCAGTTATAGGTGGTAATAATAATTCCTGTTTTGTAGGTGGCAAGAAAAGCATCAAAAAAAGCAACTGAATTTGTTGCGCAAAATCCAATGCGGTCGCCCTTTTCCAGCCCCAATTTTTCAACCAGAAAGCACGCCAGCTTGTCCGAGCGTGCATCCATATCTGAATATGTGTATCTTTTTCCGGTATCATAATCAAAAATCGCCTCGTGTTTACCGGAAAAACGTACTCGATATTTGCCCATGTTAAATAGCGTTTCAGAATCGTACATTCCAGTCTCCCCCTTTTACACCCTTCACATCTAAAAAACAGCGCATTCTCTGTTGTTTCGTTTGGCTGTTTTCACAATCGGCATAATTAACACGTGCCGAAACAGGGCATATATTACAACAACACAAAAGCATTTTATAACTTATTTGCCGATAAATCAACAAATAAAAGTGGAATTATTGAAATTAATCACTAACTGGATATAGATTTTATGGAATGAATAACATGTAGAAAGAAATTTTGTTTATTACACCGAATAAAGTCAGACACATTTCAAATATGGTTTACATAATCCACACAGCTAATACTGCTAACGCCTCTCTTATAAAATAGTTAACCATCAAAACAGGATAGCTTGTATGTGCAGCAACACCGAAAGGCAATGCATCTTCCTCACGAGCCATATATTTTGCCCTGTAAAGGTGGTATTCGCTGGATACTATCGCAACTTTATTCATTTGATTGTTGCTGAAAGTGTACATTATCGCAAGCGAATTTTCAATATTTTCTTCAGTCGAAGTTGATTTATCCTCTATAATAATCCGTTCGTCCGATATTCCATTACTAATCAGCCAAAGGCGCATACACTCCGCTTCGCTGACAAATTCGCCTGGCCCCTGACCTCCCGAAACGATTGCCCTTGCTTCGGGATAGGTTTCAAGATACAAACGCGCTGCCTCAAGTCTGTTTGAAAGCGAGACCGACGGCACTGTTCCGTCGACTCCGGCGCCTAGAACGATAAGATACGGCGCTTCGGGGTTCTTGTCTGTGCGAGCGGCGGCAATTATAGGTATTTCAACCGCGATGAAACACCCAAGTCCGATACACAACAAGCTTGTAAGAACAATTTTCAAGCGTTTCGCTTGCTTTACATTCTTTTTTGAATATATTTTCAGCAACCTATACAGTATAAGAATTAGCGCAAGCAACAGTATTACCAGCCCGATTGCTTTATACACCGAGCATAGCACGACAGTACTTGCCGCAATCGCTAAAACAGCATCGCCAACCCAAAATCCGACACTCTCTTGCTTGTTTTTTCGTTTTTTCATAAATTTGCCTTTCGAGTATTAATACTCACGTCAAGTCGGATTGCTCCTCCCACTTCTCGTACAGAATGTCCAGTTCCTCTTTCATCTGATTTTTCTGAACATCAAGCTCCATCAGCTTCAGGAAGTCAGCGGAGTGCTTCTCGTAGAGAATTTCAATTTCTTTCAGTTTACCTTCAAGCTTTTCAATTTCTCGCTCAGTTCTTTGAAGCTGTTTTTCGTTATAAGCCGAAGGGTTTTTCTTGAAAGCCTTATTTGCTTCATCTTTGACGTTTTCTTTTGGTTTAAAGTTCTGATTTTGCTCATTTTGCCGTCTTAAATATTCACGATATTCGGCAAAACCGCCCCTAAAGTCGGTGATTGTTCCATTTTCCAACACCCAAATGCGAGTGGCAAAGCGCTCGATAAAATAACGATCATGCGAAACGAAAAGCAGCGCCTCGCCATATGATTCAACCGCCTCCTCAATCCATTCCCTACTCATTATGTCCAAATGGTTTGTCGGTTCATCGAGTATGAGGAAGTTGACCTCGTCTCGCATTAGCACACAAAGGCGCAGTCGGCTTTGCTCTCCTCCCGAAAGGGCAGAAACCGGCTTAAAAACGTCCTCACCTGAAAATCGAAAGCTTCCGAGCCTGTCACGTGCGGTCTGCGGCGTACATTTTTCCGAATACAGCATTGTGTCCATCAGGCTTCTGCTTGGATAGTCAAACTTAATTATCTGCGGAAGATATGCGGTTTTTACGGAGGGACCGCGGCGAAGCATTCCGCTATCTGGCACATCCTCGCCCATTATAAGCTTAATTAATGTAGATTTCCCCGTTCCGTTGTCGCCGATAAGGGCAATGCGCTCTCCGCCCTCGATTATCAGCTCAAGGTCTGAAAACAGCTTTCGCTCCCCAAAGGTTTTACTGACTCCGTCGATTATAAGAACTTCATCACCCGAAAATTCGCGCGAAGAAAACTTGATTTTCATCGCTTTATCAGCCTTGGGTCTGTCTGTCTTTTCCATGCGCTCCATTCGCGAACGAATCGCGAAGGACTTCTTCATCAGGGCTTCGTTTCCCGTGCCCCATTGATAGAGCCTACGTGCGGCCTCGTCAAGTCGCTTCAGTTCCTTTTGCTCTTTCTCATATTTTTTTAGCTGTTCATCATAGCGACGCTGTTTTTCCTCAACATAAAAACTATAGTTCCCGCTGTAGAACTCAGCCTTGCCATCTACTATTTCAATCGTTCTAGACACTACGCGATCAAGGAAGTATCTGTCATGCGAAATGGCAAGCACTGAGCCGTGGAATTTGAGAAGATATTCCTCAAGCCACTCTGTAGCCTTCAAATCAAGATGATTTGTCGGCTCATCCAAAAGTAGAATATCTGTATCCTCAAGAATTAAACGTGCCAGATTAACACGTGTTTTCTCGCCGCCGGATAGCTTTGAAAAGAGCTGTGAACGCATTCCTTCGGAGATATCCAGTCCGTTTGCAACTCTGT
>JAGPMA010000078.1 GCA_018053145.1 Oscillospiraceae bacterium
CAATCTGAAAATTAGAAAAGGCAGATGGTATGCGATCGCTGGAGATATTAACCGTACTTACCATCAATGCTGAATTGCCCCATATAGTATAGATTATCAAAACCAGCAGTATAGTTGTTAATACACAAATCTTCACCAATACTCTGGTGGAAAGGATTTTTTTCATTTTTTCCTCTCTTTCATCAACTTAATTATAAAAAAATCAGCTTACAAACAGGTGAATTTCAACTTACGAATTTGTAAGACAAAAGTGGGCGGCTTCTAAAGCCACCCGCTTCAAAAGTAGAATTACTGTGCGCTGATTGTATCAACAATGGACATATTGCGTATTCTCTTGATTGGCCCATGCACAGCCAGAATTACAGAGCTTACGACAATCAACAGAATAACAGCTACCTCTGGTAATGGAGGAGTCCAAGCATCCCCCCATCTATAACTTATCAACATTCCAAACAATAGCTTGTTACAAAACAGTCCCAACACCGTACCAACTACACCGCCGATTATGGTATAGGTGAAGGCTTCTGCAACAATCATTTTACTTAGCTGTCCCATGCTAACGCCGATGGCACGGAAAGCGCCATACTGTTTCAACCGTGCAGACACACTCATGGAAATACTATTGATTATGTTAAAAATTGTAATCATTGCAATTAGGACGAGGAATCCATAGATGAACAGCCAAAAACAATAGTAAGTTCCCATGGTACTGCTGTTACCCATGCGTTCATCAGCGAAAGTAAATGAGGAATCTACCATTTGGCGGATCACATAAACATCTTCGTCTGTTGTGCCTTTCACTAACTGCACATCAATAACCGTATATTTCGACTCGCCAGTAATTTGTTCAAATGTATCCTCTGAACAAATAATTGTTCCAACACCGGCGGCACTGTAAAACGGACAGTCGGACAACATTCCCACGATTTGGATTTCTTTACTTTGTCCGTTTGTATTCAACGATACAGTATCGCCTATTTGTATTGTGTTCTGCGAATTATAAACAATTAAGCCCGTCCCTAAATCAGTTTGCACAGATTCCAGAGAACCCTCTAATAAATAGTCCTTTGCCCAATCAAATTGATACTGCTCATAAGAGATTAAATCCATCTTTTTTTCAATACCGTTTGTGACAGACGGAACCTCGTATGCAAATTTTCTTCCATACGCTAAATCCACAACAGGATTTTCCTTTAGATCATCAAGTAATGCTTTGTCAATAGCACAGACGTTATCAGGGCTTATGATAGATAAATCTGCTGTCCAAGGTTGGAGCGGTGTTAAGGTATGCTGCATGAACTCAACTGTTACAGAGAATGAAAGGAAAAGGATAATACTGAGAGCAAATGAGCTTGTCATCAAAAACAGATTTTTCCGATTTGCTTTTGCATGATAAATTCCAAGTGCTGTATCAATCTTAAGCAGTTGTGTATTAGCAGCATTTCTTGCAGGCTCCAAGTCGTTTGCATTACCGGAAACCGCTGCCAACGGAGATACTTTTGCTGCTTTCTTTGCCGGAGAATAGGCAGCGAACAAAACCGTTACCAAGCCCACAACGATTCCTGCAAGAATACTTGGTACGCTAAATCCGAATGTAGGCATCGCTTTGAAAAATTCCGGACTTAGGAAACGCAAAATCGCACATAAGACCCAAATGACAACTATACCGATGGAAATACCCACAGGGATTGCCAAACGGCACCAACTAAGCGCCTCTTTCCGTACTAAGCGCATAATCTGTTTTGGTGTTGCACCGATACAGCGCATAAGGCCGAAAAATTCGGTACGCTGGGCTACATTGCTGTTCAGGCTGCTTGCAATCATCATAATACCAGCTAACATTACCAGTACAAACAATACAGCCGCAGCCAAGTAAACCTGTAACAAAAAGGGAACGCGGCTTTGTCCAAGCAATCCAAGCAGATTGTTGTTGGAAGATATTTGTTCATTCGATAAATTGCATTGTTCTTTCAAATCTGCAATTTTCCCTTGTATATTTCTTGTGTTTGCAAATTGAGTAAAAAACATAATGCCGTAATCATTCGGCTCCCCGTCTGATACATTCGGATAAATCGCGCAGTAATCCTCTGTGTTCAAAATGATGCCGTAGGAGTCGCCACTCATGATCGAGGCGGTATTATTCATAAATCCTGATATGGTAAAATTCAGTTTATCGCCATCAGGAGTTTCTACGGCAATGGGATCACCAATCGCAACACCCATTATCTGCTTTGCATTTTCAGTCACCAACGCTTCATTACTTGTCTGTGGAAAAACACCTTCTTCAAGTTGGTCAGTCCAGATTTCAGTTATATAGCTTTCATCACAACCGCATATCGCTACATCTTTTCCACCCAAAGTGTAGCCTAAATCTCCACGATAATTGAGTACGCCATACGGTGAAAATACTTCAATATCAGGGCGTGAAGCAATAATTGCTGCTTCTTCATTGCTGATATTCTTAATGGCAATATGCCAATTCCCAGACTCCTGCTGTGCCTGCAAAATCTGGCTGCGGATGAACATATCTGCCATTCCAAAAATAGTTGTAACCAGAAATACCGCCAGCACAATGCAGAAAATAGACATTCTGCTTTGCTTCTTGTGGATTTTTGCGGATATGGGAACAAGGTCAAGATAATGCTTCATTTGTTTTTCCTCCCAAATCCGTCAAAACGCCATCTGATACCCGGAACACCCGATCAACGGATGCAGTCAAATCCTTATTGTGGGTAATCATCAGGATTGTTTGCTGATAGCGACGGGACGCCTGCGTAAGCAGGGCGATAACATCCTGACTATTCTTGCTGTCCAGATTGCCAGTAGGTTCATCTGCCAGAATCAGTTTGGGCTTTGTGATTAACGCCCGGCCAATGGCAACACGCTGCTGCTGTCCGCCGGATAGTTGGCTCGGCAGGTGATGTCGACGCTCGGTAAGTCCCAAGAGTTCCAAAATTTCTTCTACTGCTGCCGGGTCTGGTTTGCGATAGTCCAAAAGAAGCGGAAACATGATATTCTGCTCCACATTCAGCTCGGAAACCAACTGAAAGGATTGGAAGATAAAGCCGATATTACGACGGCGGAAAATCGTGCGCTGTTCCTCTTTCATGGAAAACAGGTCTTGTTCATCAATCCAAATGTGGCCGGAAGTAGGGGTATCCAAAGCTCCAATACAGTTCAGTAATGTGCTTTTGCCAGAACCGGATTCACCCACAACGGCAGCAAATTCGCCTTTATCCAGGGAGAAGGAAACCTTCTTCAACGCTTCGACTTTCGCCTCACCCTTGCCATAAGTTTTACATAAATCTTGTACTTTCAATATTTCCATAGTCATCAGTACCTCCTTTCTCAAAAGGATAGCAAAAACAGCTTACAAGCAGGTGAATTTGACCTTACAGATCCGTAAGGAAAGATAGTGTAAACAGCGTACCTTTTCCGACTTCACTTTGTACGGAGATAACACCGTTTTGACCCTCAATAATGGACTTGGCAAGGGGAAGCCCCAGCCCGATTCCTTGTGTATCAAGGGAATGTTTGCTGCGATAAAAGCGTTTAAAGATATGGTAAATATCTTCCGGGACTATGCCGTTACCATTATCAGAAATAAAAATCCGAAACATAGCAGGAGTGCGCTCCCATGTAATACGGACAATACCGCCAGCTTGCGTGTGATCCAGTGCATTTTTTACAATGTTTCCAATCGCTTCACCTGTCCATTCCATGTCACAAATAAGCTGCTGTTCACCATCGCCATCTATCTGAATCTGCTTGCTTTCGCTTTTAGCCCTGGTGGTTAGGTCATTGACTGAATGAGCTATCAGCTCGGACACACGGCAACTTTTTTTCTCAAAAATGATGTTTCCCGTATCCAGTCGGGTTATCTTCAACATGGATAAGATTAACTGCTCCATACGCTTTAGAGAAATACCCATCTTCGCCGCAAACTGTTTGACCGTTTCTGCATTTTCTGGCTCACTTTCAATGATCTCCTGATACATAGTGAGGGCTGCCAGAGGCGTTTTGAGCTGGTGAGATATATCGGATATGGTGTCTTTCAAAAACTCTTTTGCTTTACGTTCTGTTTCATTTTTGGATTGGAGCATAGTTGCAAGCTGTTCTATCGAAGAAAACACTTGGTAGATAGCCCCCTCATAATTCTGCGGTAAATGACAAGAGTAATCCCCGTTGATGTAATTTAGCAATATTTTGTCGGCCTGTTGATACAATCGCTTCCTTTTCCAGAAAAAAATAAATATTCCTATGGCAAGCACAAAGAGAAAAAATAGCACAGTGCATAGCATGGTGCAGAAAGCGGAACGCTGAAATTGATTGAAATAAGGCCGCATACTGCTTTCTGACTGTTTTCCCAAACCCGCAGCCGCTAATAATGACCTACCATCGTCACTGATGTCTGTGTTCGTAAAGGCAACTGCAACCACTTCTTTCGGAACACCCTGTTCCAAAAGTGAGGATGAAACCGCTTCATCATGTTTGAGCCATAGGACTTCCGCATCGTTCACCTGATAAATAGTCAAAACGGTTGCTGTACCTACAAACAGCAGAGCAAACAAAGTCAAAAATAGCAGGAACCCTTTAATCTGTCTATCTTGGTACAAACTCATATAGACACCTCTTTCCATTGGTAGCCGAACCCACGAATGGTTATAAGGTGTTCTGGATGGGACGGATTGGTTTCCACTTTTTCACGAAGCCGCCGTACATAGACGGACAGGGTATTATCATCAACAAAATTTCCTGTATCATCCCACAGCTCATTTAGAATGATGTCCCTTGTCACAACGCGATTTGCGTTTCTTACCAGCAGACAAAGCAAACGATATTCGGCGCTTGTCAAATCCAATGCTTTTCCCTTTAAGGTTGCACGGCTACCCAACAGATCAATGGTAATGTCGCCACATTCCATAGAAGTGTTTTTTTCGCTTTTGGAAACTCCGGCCCGACGCAACAGCGCCCGGATGCGGGAACACAATTCCCCCAGTTTGAAAGGCTTGGTGATATAATCGTCCCCACCGCTATCTAATCCACGAATTATGCTGACTTCTTCATCCGATGCAGTCAGGAATATAATCGGTATCTGCTGATTTTCTTTTCTTACTCTTTCGCATACGTCAAATCCTGTTCCATCTGGCAGAGTAACATCCAAAATCAATAAATCGTATCGGTCGAGTTCGGATAAGTATTGTTTTGCTTCACATACTGTACGGGCAACTTCAACATCAAATTCATTCTTTTTCAAAGAGTAGACCAAGCCATCTATTAGACTGACATCATCCTCCAATAGCAATATTCTATTCATGTTTTAATTCCTTTCCTTGTTTTGTCCTTCCGTCAATCGGCTTTTCTGCGTTCTTTGGGATCAGCCAAACACCAGCCATCTTCACAGCGCCGGGAATACGCCCGGCAGCACAATAGTAATTTACTCTACGAGGTGTCACGCCCCATTTTTCGGCGGCCTCTTTTAGTGTCATATAATCCATTCTGCACCTCCATAGAGTATATTATAGTTCTTCGACTCGAACAATACAAGTTTTGGAAGAAAAGAATGTGAAATTAAATAGTCAGTAGTATGAAATATACAGTCGTTCAAATAATATCACATGAAATGTAAAATCATATCAGGTGATGTTATGAAGATAGAACGAGATGAAAGACGCTTT
>JAGPMA010000039.1 GCA_018053145.1 Oscillospiraceae bacterium
CAGCGCTAGTCCAACCCGTACCTCAGCCGGCAGACAGTAATCCCAGAATCACTTGGGGAAAGTTCTTTGAACAAGAGGGACGGACCTTAGTTCCGGTGTCGTTGTTATGCAATCACGCATTGGTTGATGGGATTCACATAGCACAATTCTATGAAAATTTGGAGCAAGAATTACAAGGCTTTAAGCGCTAAATTATTTAAGCTCGAAATAATAATTGCCGCATTTTATGCATTGCTTCCTTCGATAACCTTAGTGCAGCATTTTAGCAAGCTACTCATTACAGAGTCTTGTGATGAGCGCAGCTTAGAACATAGCTAACAAAAAAACGGCTGACTCACGCTTATGCGAGTCAGCCGTTTCTGTTTTAGGAGTATCAATAGGTCGAGGTCGTTAGCTTTCTGTCCTTTTCTGCTATGCCGCAAGACGGGTCATTACCGTTGCTCCCATTGCGCGGTTGGCGAAAGCGTCTGGAGCAAAGGTCGTTGCAGTATCACCCGTCATAAGCCCCTTGGCTGTGCAGTAAGCTACTCCTGCCTTTGCCCAATCGTCTACAGCAGCCGAGTCGGAAAATTTGAGAGTTAAGTCCGTCTGTGCCGCTGCGCCCTTAAAGACCGCGTAACGATAAATTATTGCCGCCATCTGTTCGCGTGTCAGCGCACCATCAGGAGAGAAGGTACTGGTGCTTATTCCGTCGATAATCTTGTTCTGATATGCCCAGAGTACAGCAGCGGAGTACCACTGACCGTCAGCACAATCTGTGAATACGCTCGACACATTTCCGCTAACAACCGGAGATCCCGCAAAGCGATAAAGCATGGTAACCAGCATTGAGCGTGTCATAGCCGTGTTGGGTTCGAAAACGGTTTTGGTTACACCATTCATAATACCTTTATTGTAAGCCGTCTGTATAGCTGTGTAATACCAGTCATAGGAGGCGACATCCGCGAATGGGCTTATGATTAGAGTAATGCGGTTTTGCGCGGAGCTGTAGCTTGCAGGAACGACGCCCTTTAAGGTGTCGGTAATGTAGCTAATGAGCACCTGATTGTCGAGCATAATGCTATCAAGTGTATACTTGTTATCCATGAACATATTGATGCCATCGCCGCCAGACTTAAGCATGTAGTTGTGGGAGGCAAGCGTATAAGTTTTGGTGAGAACTATGGGCTCGTATGCTCCGGTGGTCTTGTTTAGCACCTGAACGTCCTTCACGCGGCGCAAACCGCCGACTTTAATGAACATTTTTTTGTCGTCGACGACTACTGTTGAAGCAAAGGTCGAGTCAATTGTGTACTTAATACCTGAAACCTGCAGGAAGCCGCCGTTCTCGTCGGGGCAAGAGCGCGAGGCCATTTCCAGCGCATCAATTATTTCCTGTCCTGTCGCCTCGCAGACACACAGCGCATTTCCGTATGGATTGACTGCGATTATCTGCGAATAGGTGATGTTACCGGCCACTATGTTGTCTCTGACTCCGCCACCGTTAACCCAACCGATATCGGCTCCCCCGATTGCTCGATATGCATCCGCAACGAGGTCTCCCAAGTTGGTTTCCTTGCTGCGAACAGCACGTGTGCCATCTGCGTTTTTGATTGTAAGGTCAACAGAAGTCTTAGCGACTACGGTCTTGAGCAGAGAATCATTCTTTGCCTTTATTTCATTGATATAGGCCGCAATGGTGCTATCCTTTGCTGTGTAACCGGTTACGAGTTCGCTCGTTACGCTTCCGTCCGCCTTGATAACAAGTTTGCCGATTGAAGCGAGCTTAGTACCGGAGGAAGTCAGAACAACGCTCTTGCCGCTCTTATCCACAACATTTTGGGAGGGAATAACGCTGTGAGAATGACCGTCTATGAAAGCTGTCAGCCCAGTTGTGTTAGCAATAATGTCGGTAGAACGCCAGGGTGCGCTCTGGGCATCAATGCCGCAGTGTCCAACTGCGACAACATAATTTGCGCCGGCTGCCTTAGCGGAATCGACCGCAGTCTGCACAGCCTTATAGAGATCTTGTCCGTTATTGCCTTCACAGAAGCCATAGATATACTTACCACTGGAATCCTGGAAGTAGGAGGGTGTGGATTTTGAAAATGTCTCCGGCGTGTCTATGCCGACGTACGCAACTTTCACGCTCCCATAGGTGATCATCTTATAACTGTCAAAGACGGGCGTATTCGTCTTCAAATCGATGAAATTGCAGCTAATATAGCTTGTTTTCTGAAGCTTGGACAATTCGAGAAACCGCGCCATGCCATAATCAAACTCATGGTTGCCGGGGATGATTACATCATAGCCAATTTCGTTCATGATATTGGCAAGGTACTCACCCTTGGAAAGGGTACCCAGAACGCCACCCTGAAGAGCGTCACCAGCGTCAATTAATGAAACATAGTCGGTGGATTTCAGCATCTCCGTTCTATATGCAGCGAGCCCGGCATAGCCGATGTTATCGTCCACGGCACAGTGAACATCGTTGGTGTAGAGAACGACAATATCTTTGCTTTCGGCCGCAAAAGCGCTTCCGCCGCAAAGAGCTATGATTAGAACAAGCGCCATGAACAGGGATATGAGCTTTTTGCTTGTATTCATTTTCTATTCTCCTTATGCATATTTGCCAAACGAGGCTGATGTAATATTACCATAAATTATTAGGCATTACAAACACTTATTTTGTATAATATTGATAAGTTATAGGTAAAATTGCGTTCAGCTTCTCTTATGATGAGCCTATACGTAATAAACATTCGGCTTTTCTTTTAAATCGTTATTTATATCCAATAGCTCGAATATATGTTCTGTATGTATATGATATTATAACATTTTGTTTATGATACTGCTTTTTAAAACAATTATTACAAAAAATTTAGCACTTTTTCTTTTCATTTTTTGATGTAAGTATTATACTCAGTTATGGAGTATCTTGAAATACATAGCTATTGAAAAGTGGGAAGACTGGGAGTATTCAACGGACATTAATAAAAATTGGAGGAACACATATGGCAGTAAGACAAAACCTGATCGAGCTCTGCGAAAAGATGGCTCACGGACACTATGAGATTGACGAAAATTGTGCGGAGTACAAGACTTTTGAAAAATGGATGACGGATGAACAGATAAAGATCCTCATGGCGATGGAACTTCTGATTCCGGCGCTCCCGGCATCTGTTGCATACGACATCGGCGAAGATGAGGACAAAGTTACAGAGATGCTTCGCGAGATGGCGGATATTGGCGTTGTACAAAGGATTGAAAAGGGTGGGATGGAGCTTTTTGTGCTTCTGGTTTATGCTCCCGGCGCCTTTGAATTTATGCTTGTTAACAATGAATTCTGCGAGGAGCATCCCGAAGTGCCCGTATCTTTTGCCGGACACGCGACAAAGAGCTATGCAAATACCATAGCCGATATCCCTATGGGTGCCGGCGTCATGCGCGCAATCCCGGTGGAAAAGGCTATCCCTGTTAATACGGAGCAGGTAAAAAGTGACCGCCTGAGCACCTATATCGAAGCAAACAAAAATCATATTGCTATTCTCCCCTGCCAGTGCCGCCGCGTTCGCCGCTTCATGAATGAAGGCGCCGGTGATCTTGAAGGTGGTGCAGATCTCGAAACCGGTATGTGCATGTTCCTTGGCTTCGCCGCAGACATGTTCATTGACAACGGCAAAGGCAAGCAGATTACCAGTGACGAGGCCTATCAAAAGCTTGAGTACTTTGAAAAAATTGGTTGTGTCCACCAGATAACCACGCTGCAGCCCGGTAAATCGGTGGCTATATGCAACTGCATGCCAGGTACCTGTCTGGCTCTTGGCGCAACTCAGTACTTTAACACTCCCGATGCTTCTCGCAGCAACTATGAGGCAGAAGTCGACAAGGAAGCCTGCGTCGCCTGCGGTCAGTGCGTTGAATACTGTCCGAACAACGCCCTCAAGCTCGGTCAGAAGCTTTGCACAGAGAAACCCATAGAATACAAGTTCGCCGACCTTCCCAGAGATACAGAGTGGGGCCCGGAAAAGTGGAACCCCAACTACCGCGATAATCGAGAGAACGTCGTACCCACCGGAACTGCCCCCTGTAAAACTGTCTGTCCTGCGCACATTTCCGTTCAGGGCTACATAAAGCTTGCCTCTCAGGGAAGATATATTGAGGCACTTGATCTCATTAAGAAGGAAAACCCATTCCCGGCAATCTGCGGACGCATCTGCCCCCACAACTGTGAAAACGAATGCACCCGAGGCAGCTTTGACGAAGCCATCGCTATTGATGAGATAAAGAAATTTATAGCCGATCAAGAGCTCAAGTTAGACGGCATGTTTATCCCCGAAAAGCTGCACAATTACGGCAAGCCCATCGCAGTCATCGGCTCCGGCCCTGCTGGTCTTTCCTGTGCATATTATCTTGCCAAGGACGGCTATAAGGTTACCGTTTTTGAAAAAGAAGAGAAACCCGGCGGCATGATGCTTCAGGGAATCCCCTCCTTCCGTCTCGACAAGGGAGTTGTCAACGCAGAAATCGAAGTCCTGCGCAGACTGGGCGTCGAGTTCAAGTGCGGCGTTGAGGTCGGCAAGGATGTCACGCTTTCCGAGCTTCGCAAGCAGGGTTTTGAAGCTTTCTATGTCGCTATAGGAGCTCAGGGTGGACGTAAGCTGGGTATCGAGGGCGAGGACGCCGAGGGCGTAATTTCAGGCGTTGATTTCCTGCGCAAAGTTAACCTTTGCAAAAAGATTCGCGTTTCCGGCAATGTCGTGGTCATTGGCGGCGGCAACGTGGCAATAGACGTGGCTCGCACCGCAGTACGTATGGATAAAACAGAATCCACCAAGATGTACTGCTTGGAAAGCGAAAAGGAAATGCCCGCCCTGCCGGAGGAGCAGGAGGAGGCAAAAGCCGATGGCATCGAAATTAACAACGGCTGGGGCCCGAAGAAAATCGTTGTAGAAGACGGCAAGGTCACAGGCGTTGAGTTCAAAAAGTGCGTTTCCGTGTTCGACGCGGATGGGAAATTCGCTCCGAAATATGACGAGAATACCACCATCACCGTACCGGCTGACTATGTTCTCCTTTCCGTCGGTCAGTCCATCGAATGGGGCGGACTGCTGGAGGGCAGCAAGGTCGAGCTTGGACGCGGAAACACCGCTGTGGCAGACAGTCTCACTTATCAGACTGCCCAGCCCGACGTTTTCGTTGGCGGCGATGTTTACACCGGACCAAAATACGCTATTGATGCAATTGCAGCCGGCAAGGAAGGTGCTATCTCCATCCATCGCTTTGTCTGGGAAGGCCAAAGCCTGACCATTGGTCGTAACCGCCGTGTATTCACCTCTTTGGATAAGGACGGTCTTGACAAGAAGGCTATCAGCTCCGATGGGTTTGACAGCACTCCGCGCCAGCGTCCTCTTCACGATGCGCAGAAGGCCAAGAGCTTCAGGGATGACCGCATCACCTTTACCGAGGAGCAGATGCAGAAAGAAACCGCCCGTTGCCTGGGCTGCGGCGCTACCATAGTTGACCCGAACAAGTGCATCGGCTGCGGCGTTTGCACCACAAAGTGCAAGTTCGACGCTATCCACATAAAGAAAGTCTACAATGTTGAAAGCGTTGAGTTCTTCAGCCGGAACGAAATATTTGAAAAGTATGCTGAAGAGCGCAAGAAAAGTATTGCAATTCGCAAAGTTTCAGTAAAGGCATAAGCATGCGAAGCGACTACCTATTCGGGTTAACATCCGCTTAGGTAAAAGCTTTTCTATAAAAAACAAAAGAGGACTTGGGAACTAATATTTCCAAGTCCTCTTTTGCTTGATTAAAAAAGCAAGTTTCAAGCGCAAAATACTCTTTTGAATGGACTTTGGCGTAAGATTGTGAAATGCGTGCTATAGGCTGCGATATCAGCACATATGCTGCTTTTGATTAAAGCAATATAAAAAAGTCCACGTTACGATGTACGTGGACTTTCTTTTACATTGCTTCGAGTTCTTTGATATTTACTTCATTGCCTGTAAGGAGAAAAGTGTCCTCACTTTGGCAATAGGGACAGATTTTTTTGTGCTCTATGGTGGGATAGGTCTTTTCGCAGTTGTTGCAGAAGGTGACTGCGTTCAGAGTTTCGATTTTAAGCTGAGAGCCCTTCAGCAGCTGAGATTTTTCTACCGCCCAGCTCCAACAGTCCGTAAGGTATATTGGGACAATCCCAGAAACCTCGCCGACTTCAAGAGTAACAGACGACACTTTAATTAGTGAGTTTTCTTCACCAATTTTCTCGACGCTGTCTATAATGCTGAATACAATTCCTAACTCATGCATAACAAATCACTTTTCATTTTTATTTAGAAGAATTTTAACCTCTCGCTTTAGCATATAGGGAAGGAGGGCTTTGACCTTCTTTTCGGCTTTAATCATCTTACTGCAATCCGGATTCTCACGATAGAGATGTATAGCGTCAAATTCACACTTTGTGGTACAAACGCCGCAGCCGATGCACTTGTTTGTATCCACGACAGAAGCACCACAGCCCAGACAACGAGCGGTTTCGGCTTTGACCTGCTCCTCGGTGAAGGGCTTGCGTGTGTCGCGGAAAGATTTGCCCGCGTTTTCAGCAGCAGCGGTTTCCGGACGCTGACGGGAAGAATTATCAAAGCTTTCAACAATTACGTTATTTTTGTCGAGCTCGATGAACTGGCGGCGGTTGCGGCCAATTGTTAGGCTGCTGTGCGGACGCACAAAACGGTGGATTGAAACAGCGCCTTCCTTGCCAGCTGCGATAGCATCAATTGCAAACTTGGGTCCTGTATAGACGTCACCGCCGACAAAAATGTCCGGTTCTGCTGTTTGATAAGTGAGGGCATCAGCCAAAACGCCGTTTCCACGCCCAAGCTCAACCTTGGTGCCGCTTAGCATATCGCCCCAGATAATACTTTGGCCGACGGAGAGCAAAATGTTTTCGCATTCCACAGTAATCTGGTCATTTTCGTCGTACTTGGGATTAAAATGCTTCTCCTCGTCAAAAACGCTCACGCAACGCTTAAAGACTATGCCCTTGACCTTGCCGTTTTCAGTGAGAATTCCCTTGGGACCCCAGCCACAGTTAACGGCTATGCCTTCTTCCTCGGCTTCGTGAACCTCTTGCCGGTCGGCGGGCATAATGTCGCGCGTTTCAAGGCAGTACATGCTGACGGTTTCGGCTCCGCAGCGCTCCGCCGCTCTTGCGACGTCTACAGCAACGTTTCCGCCGCCAATGACGATTGTCTTGCCGCTAAGCTTTGTTCCGCTCTCGTCAAGATTGACGCTGCGGAGGAAATCGACACCGGCAAGAACACCCTGCGCATCTTCGCCCTCGACGCCGATTTTTCGCCCACCCTGGCAGCCGATGGCAAGATAAAACGCCTTATAGCCGTCATTACGGAGTTGTTCAATGGTAATATCCTTGCCGATTTCAACGCCGCACTTGATTTCAACTCCCATTGCCTTGATAATGTCGATTTCGGCGTCAACCACGTCCTTTTCAAGGCGGAAGGAGGGAATGCCGTTTAAAAGCATACCGCCAGGTCGGGATTCCTTTTCAAATACGGTGGGCTTATAGCCTTTTTCGGCAAGATAGAAGGCGCAGCTCAAGCCGGCTGGGCCGCCGCCGATGATGGCTATCTTATCAGTGTAGAGTCCACGGAGAGAGGGCTGGATAACTGGCGGTATATAGCGGGTTTCCGCTTTGAGGTCCAGCTGTGCAATAAATTTCTTGACCTCGTCAATCGCCACGGCCTCATCAATTGTTCCACGGGTACAGGCATCCTCGCAGCGGCGGTTACAGACAGCTCCGCAAACTGCCGGGAAGGGATTTTCCTTTTTGATTAATGCAAGAGCTTCTTTATATCTTCCCTGCGCTGCCATTTTTAGATAGCCCTGAACCGCAATGTGTGCAGGACAGGCCGTTTTACAGGGAGCTGTTCCGGTGTCATAGCAGTTGATACGGTTCTTGTCGCGATAGTCCTCAGTCCACTTTTCGGGGCCCCACTTTACTTTGTCGGGAAGCTGCTGCATTGGATATGTAAGCTTTCCGTTTTTACTGCAGAGCTTTTGCCCGAGCTTGACCGCACCGGCAGGGCAATATTCAACACAGCGTCCGCAGGCAACACAGTTGTCTTCCTTTACGCGGGCAACATAGGCGGAGCGGGAAAGGTTGGGCGTGTTGAAAAGCTGAGAGGTGCGCAGGGCGTTGCAGATGTTTACGTTGCAGTTGCAGATGGCGAAAATTTTATCTTCACCGTCTATATTCGTAATCTGGTGAACAAAACCGTTGTCTTCTGCTCGCTTAAAAATATCCAGCGCCTCATCATAAGTTATGTAGCGGCCGCCTTTTTTGGTTTGAACAACATAGTCTGCCATATCGCCGACGGCAATGCACCAATCGTTGTAGTCGTCGCCGCAACCTTCGTCCAAGGTATTTCGGCAAAGACGACAGGAACAGGGACTGGCAGCATACTTGCCGTCATATTTTTTGAGCCAATGGGTAATGTGCTCAATATCAATAGATTTATTTTCCGTCTCGATAGCTTTTTCCACCGGAATTACATGCATTCCGACTCCGGCTCCACCCTGGGGTATCATGGGTGTGACCTTTTCGAGAGGCAGGAAAGCCATACGTTCAAAGAAACGCGCCATTTCGGGATGTGCATTGAGAAGCTCCACGTTCATGTTGGTGAACTCGGCACTGCCGGGCACGAACATGGGCAAAACGTACTGCTTCTCGCGCTGGGGGTTTTCCCAGTTGTATTCGATGATGCCGACTTCGCTCATGTGGTCGAGCAGCTCCTGCAAACGCGCAGGGTCCCTGCCCGTCAGTTTAAGCATATCCTTGAAGGTTCTGGGAACGCGCCGCTTCATCGTCAGCGCAACTTCTGCTTCCTCGTCGGTCATTATAGCGGCGAGTCCCCAGTACTCGGGATCCTCTGGCGTAATCTTATAGAATAGACGGTTGGTGACCATTTGGCCCAGCTTTAAAATTGGCTCGCGTACAGAGGTGTCATTCTTTTCAATTTCACTCATGCAGTCAAATTCCTTCCTTCGACAATCGTAAAGTTTGTAGTAATGCGGATACTACTTCCCATATGCTATCAGAACTAGATGCTATGCCTAGAAGTGTTATTATTCTGACTATATCACTATTTAAAAAAAGATTCAATCAACTAAGATTGATACAAATCAAGCTTTAAAATCAACAATTTATCTAAAAAATAGATGAAAGGCATTCTGGCTGTGGTTGCACCAGAATCACAGACAAGGGATAGGTACTTCGCAAATTGGATTGTGCGGGAAAGTAGTATAAATATCTGATTGTGTTGCAGAGGAATCGGCATTTCGGAATTTAAGCATAATTTTGCGTTGAGGGATGACAGCGGCGAATGCTATCCCTACTTTGCCTGACTTAGTGCGTCGGCAACCGCATCCATTATTCCTTTGCTTGAGAAGGTTGCTCCGCTTACAGCATCAACGGAGGAACTCTGTTCAGATATAATTTCCGAAGAAATTGTGGGAAATGCGCGGTTGTAATACGGACCATCGTCTTGGCTCGAAATAGTTTGTATGTCTGTTATCTCACCGCCGCTGATTGTGACGGATACTGTTGTGGTGCCGTTGTGGAAGCCTGTGCCGCTGCCTGTGTAGGTCCCATCGGCATAGCCCGAAGACGAGGAACTCGGTGTGGTTGGCGCGACTGTGCTTGAAGGGCTGGCAGTTGCTGCTTCAGTGTTCTGGCTTTCGGAAGGTGCGGAAGCCGCTGAAGCCCCGGCGGTGTCGCTGTCTGAAAGCGTTTCTGTTGTTATGCTTTGATTATAACTGTTTGCAAAAGTCGATACTCCAAGGTTTCCAAAATAATAAAGCCCAATCAAAAATGCAGCAGCAACAGAGACTATGAGCGGAGCAACTTCTTTTCTGGCAAGGGTTAACTTGACATTTCTTCTTGGACAAGCCGAAACGCATTTCATGCATGCGATGCATTCTCCCGAGTTGACAAGGTCGTTTTGATAAAGAGGAATGCCCATTTTGCAATTATTTGTGCAAACCCTGCATTTGCCGCAACTGGTTCGAGTTTTTTAATTTTTGCTGGTTTTAGCAGAGAAGCAATGCTGAATACAGCCCCCATAGGGCATAAGTAGCGGCAGAAAAATCTTTCCACGAACAATGACCCAAGGACAATTAACAGCAGAAGTGTTGTTCCGATTGTAAGACTCGTGAAAGCATAGGCGAAATCGGGCGGGAGCGTCAGCAAAGAACCAAAAGCATCCCACGGGCTCCAACCGGCAAAAACTCCGATACCGGTAATCCATGTGAAGATTAGTAATGCCAGAAGGATATATTTTATCCATTTCATCTTTTTGTCTACCGCTTCAGGCATACGGAAGTTGAGCTTAAAGACTTTTTTGCCTATAAAATGTACGGCATCTCCCAAGGTGCCGAAGGCACACATGAAGCCACAGAAAAATCTGCCGAATAAGAGGGTTGCTATAATGAGCAAAACGCTTGGGAAAATGGCCGGCAAAATATTCGCAATACTCGCGGTTTCTCCCGAAATTGCCAATATTGCGGTCTTAATGCCGTTAAATGAATCTATAAACAGCCCCGGCAAAAGCAAAAAGCAGAGTAGCTGAATTACGTTTCTAATAATTTGAAGTACATTGGTTTTCTGTTTCATTGCGGATCATTCCTATCATTGGTGTTGTTCTTAATATATAGAGAAAACCTTAATTCAGCTTTAATATTTATTTACTTCAAAAAACATGGTACACTGAGTTTTAGTAAACGAGGTGTGTTAAAATATACCGTGACTGAATAATTAAAGGGTGATTTAAATGAAAGATATCTTAACAATTCTGAGAAACCGTTATGATGATAGTAAAAGCAGCATCCTCGCATTAATTGTGGATGATAAAGGCAGCGCACCGAGAGGCGCAGGTGCGGCGATGGTTGTAGGAAAAAAAGGCTTGATTAGTGGGACAATCGGCGGCGGTAATCTGGAGTATCAATCAACAAAAATAGCACAGCAACTGCTCATCGAGGGTGAAAGCAAGCTGGAGCACTTTTGCCTTTCTCCAAACCAAGTGGCCGATTTGGGCATGATTTGCGGCGGTGATGTTGATGTGCTGTTTCTTTATATCCCGATGGCCGATGACTCAATTGGTACATTGCTTAATGATGCCTTCGAGGCGATGAAAAGCCGCCGTGCCGCATGGCTGATTATGCCTTTGGATTGCAGCGGACTGGGACTTTACACGGCAGAAAAAGGTATCTATGGTGTCGATATTCCGGGCGAAATCAGCGAAAAGCTTGCCGCCTGCCGTCAGGGAGTGTTGGAGCTCTGTGGCAAGGAATGTTATGTTCAGCAACTTTTAGAGTGCGGTATAATCTACTTGTTCGGAGGAGGGCACCTTACCAAGGAGCTGGTTCCGGTGCTTGCGCATATGGACTTCCGCTGCATCGTGGCTGATGACCGCGTAGAATTTTGTAGACCCGAGCGCTTTCCGGAGGCCGAAGCGGTTCAAATAGTTGATTATGCTAAGCTGGAAGGTGTTTTTAACATTCGAGCCGAGGATTACATTTGTATCATGACGCGCGGTCATTTGGGAGATTACGACTGTGAGAGCTATGCTTTGTCTACTCCTGCCGGATACATCGGCGTTGTGGGCAGCAGCCGCAAAATCGCAACAATAAATGAAAAATTACTGGCGGAAGGATTTACAAAGGAGGATATTGAGCGTGTTACCACTCCAATAGGTCTTGATATTATGAGCGAAACCCCTCCGGAAATTGCAATCAGCATCGCAGCTCAACTCGTTTTACACCGCGCGAAGCGGAGAGAAGAATGGCTTTGAAAGTGAATTATTGAAGAGAAAGACAAGTGCTTTCAAAGAATATCTTGCCATTAAGTTGCTATTACCATATATTTGTACCATCGCTATTCTCGAATAAGAATAGCGATGGTGGTTCTTGTCTTTTAGCTTTAGTAACAGAGAAATTTATATTATCGGAGGGCTTATTTGTAATGGAGAGAAAATGGAAGACTAAAGAGGTTGTTGTGGTCGCGCTTGTCGCGGCGGTTATCGGCGTGCTGTACACACTCATGGACTATCTGTATATGCCGCTTAGCAGTGTGCTCGGCACAGTGTTTATGGAACTGACTTTCGGTATTTACCTTCTGTCGGCTTTGCTTCCGATGTATATTGCTCGCAAACCGGGATTCGCACTTTTCGGAGCGCTTGTGACAGCAGGCGTAAATCTTCTCCTCGGCAGTCCTTACGGCATTCAGCTTGTTCTGGCCGGTGCTCTGCAGGCACTGGGGATTGAGCTTGGTTTCTTGATTGGTAAAAAGTACAGCGGAAGCTACGTTAACCTCGTTCTGGGAGGCATATTTGCAGCAATCTTTGTATTTATTCGTGACTATTTCGTTTTCGGTTACTCTGAGCTTGGCAGCGGAATCATTATCGGAGTTCTGGCCGTCAGATTTGTTAGTGCCATTGTCATTGGAATTTTGCTGGTCAAGGGCATTACTGTCGCTCTTAAAAAGACAGGGGCATTAAAGGGTTTCAGCTGCTGTGAAGAATGAGTCTCAGCTAATCGAAATTAAAGATGCAAGCTTTGTATACGATGGGGAAACTATGCCTGTTTGGAAACATCTGAGCTGCTGTTTCAAAAAAAACTGTGTCAACCTCATACTCGGGCCAAGCGGCTGCGGCAAGTCGACGCTTCTCTGCCTGCTGGACGGGTTGATACCCGATGCGGTTGAAGGAAAATTTGAAGGAGAGGTTTTATATTACGGAAAAGCCTCTCCTTCAGGCAACAAAAGAACCGGCATGGTGTTTCAGGATCCGGAAAGCCAGTTTTGTACATTTACAGTTGAGGATGAAATTGCGTTTGGCCTTGAAAACAGAGCTGTCCCGCGTGAAGCAATATCGGCGCGTATAGACGAAGCTCTTGCAGCGGTAGGTATTCCGGAGCTGCGCGATCGGCAGCTTAACCAGCTTTCGGGCGGGCAGAAGCAGAAAGTAGCAATTGCTTCAATACTTGCAGTCAGGCCAGAGGTGCTGCTGATGGACGAGCCGACAGCCAATCTTGACGCTAAGGGCAGAAAAAGCATTTTAAATTTACTTAAGAAGCTTGCTAAGCAAGACAGACTTACTCTTATACTCGTTGAGCACAACACGGATGAGTTGTTCACCGAAGTTGAGCATATTGTCGTATTAGACGAAAAGGGAGCAGTCCGGCTTCAGGGAGAAACAGAAAAAGTTTTATCTGAGCTGCGGGAAAACCAGAAATTTGAGGCGCTTGCCGCTTCGGTTATGGACAATGGGCTGGTTCCTTTGTTCAAGAAAAGTGAACCGTCCTCTAACAGACCTGTTTTAAGTTTGAAAGACGTTGGTTTTTCGTACCCTGATGGCGGGAAAGTCCTGGATGGTATCGACATGGAAATAAATCGCGGCGATTTTGCGGCTATTGTCGGTTTTAATGGCGCGGGGAAGTCCACATTGCTGAATGTCATTTTTAAGGTCTTACACGCAAAATATGGTGAAATTAGAATTAACGGTAAAAATCAAAAGACGCTAAAAAAGCGAGAGCTCTATCAGGAGTGTGGACTTGTTTTTCAGAATCCTGAGCTGCAATTCGTAACTGGAAGCGTCTGGGACGAACTGATGTTTAGCCTAAAAAAGGCCAAGCTTCCGCAAGCCGATAAGGATAGCCGCGTCTCCGATATTTTAGCGCGTTTCAGCCTTCTAGAATACAGGGATAGGAGCCCTTTTCTGCTGAGCCAGGGACAAAAGCGTAGGCTTAGCGTTGCAACAATGCTGTTGACGGGTCAGAACGTACTGTTTCTCGACGAGCCGACTTTTGGTCAAGATTTTGAGAATCGCAAAGAGCTGATGCAACTGCTCTGTGAGCTTAATTCCGAAGGACTCACAATTGTAATGGTCACTCACGACATGTCACTTGTCCGTGGCTATGCAAACCGCGTTTTTGTTCTTGATAACGGAAAAATCATATACGATGGTACGCCGGACGGAATGGGTGATTATACTTAGGGGGAGAGATAACGGTGTTCTTATATGTTGAAAAAACTTCCCTTCTGCACTGCCTAAATCCGCTTACGAAGCTTGCGGTGGTTTTAATAATAACGGTCATAGTAAGCCTGTCACTAAATCCGATTATGCCGCTGTTTACGATTTTAATGACACTCGCTACCGCTTGCCTTTTGGGTGGATTTTCACCGCGAGAGGTTCTTAAGCGGCTTCATATTTTTCTGTTTATCGGTTTGAGCTATATGTTTTTTATGCTTATTATGAAGGGCCTTGACAATGACTCGAGGCAGCTTCATTTTCTAATGTTCTATTGGAATATTGACGACTTTGTAAACATCATATCGTTAGGATTACGAATAATCGCATTCGCATTTATGTCACAGATATTTGTCCTAACGACACGTCCCAACGATCTCGTGCTTAGCCTTATGATACAACTCAAGCTCTCCTGCGTTCACGGGTATGCGGCGCTGGCTGCTTACCGTTTTTTGCCAACCTTGCAGGAGGAGGTTCGAGGTATTAAGCTTGCGCAGGAAATTCGAGGGATCGAGTGGGAGGATAGTCTTATAAGCCGATTGAAGGCACCGGCAAGGATTATGATGCCTCTTTTTTGCTCTGCCGCTCGCCGCGGCGAAAGGCTTGCAATCGCGATGGAGAGTCGCGGGCTGAAAGCAGACGGAAAACGCACGTTCTATAAGCAAACAAGTATAGGCAGCAAGGACGTGGTTTTCTTTGCGGTGACAGTTCTGATTTTTGCGGGCTCGGCATTGCTGCTTTCAACCACAGGTCTTTTCAGATTTAGCTTTGGTTTTAATTTTTCATAATCGGAGGTAAAAATAATGCCATTTAAAAGCTCAAAAATATCCTATGGCCTACCACAGGACGATTATCCGAAGGAGCGCATGAACGATTGCATTACTGATTTTAAAGAGGTTTTAGGTCTAAAGTCCGAGCTCGTCGGAGTAAGATTCATATTCGATGAGTCAGAGTATGCCGCGCTAGAAGCGGACGAGCCTTCGGTGCCTATACCGTATTGTGTAATGGTAAAGAGTGCGGTGCAGGGAAAAACGCTAAAAAGTCGGCTTATGCACCACAAATGCGACGGAGGTACAACGGCATTGGGACTTGAAAGAAGCACTCAACGCATAGAAAACGGCGCCGAGTATTTTTCTTACAATCTTTATGCGTCACAAGCCGCTGCACGAAGGCATCGAACTGCAATTAAAAGCCTTCATGCCTATGAGCCGCTTACTTACGGTATTTTAATTTGTCCGTTTAAGGACTGCACAAAGGCGCCGGACGTTGTAATTGGCATTGTTAACGCATTTCAGGCCATGCGGATAGTGCAGGGCAACACTTATGAATCCGGGATAAAACCCAAAATCGATATGGGTGCGATGCAGGGCATCTGCTCCGAAGCGACAATCGTGCCCTATATAACAGGCGAAATCAATGTCAGTGTTTTATGTCCCAGCACGCGGATGCTCTGCAAATGGGATGAAAGTGATATAGCTGTGGGAATACCCTTTGAGCGCTTTGAAACTATAGTTCGCGGCATAATGGCAACGCAAATGAAATATTGATGAATTTGACCATTAATAGTTTGTAAAAAGCATACCTTCCACGTGCGGAAGGTATGCTTTTCGTAGGATTATTCCTTTATAATTTGTTATAAGTGTTAATTCAGCTTATGCTCGAGATGAATTAACAAGGGGGTTAATCACTTTTGCGCTATTACACTTTCTGTTGACTAGTACTGAAGTGTTATGGTGAACGAATTTACGATAAATTTAATTTTAGATATTTAAATAGTGTGGGGTATATGTTAAAATCAATTAACTGAAAGTGGGGTATTAAAAATGAAAAAAACCATTTCGCTAATACTTAGTATTGTTTTGACTGCATCCTTATTAGCTACTACCGCATTTGCCGACGGCGGTCTTTCGAATTTTCAAAAAACGCTGACGTACAAAGAAGGCAAATTTGCCGACGTTTCTTCGAGCGACTGGTACAACACCAATGTTAAGGCCGCTTACGAATATGGGCTTATGAACGGCAAGACGGCCAGCGCGTTTGGCGCATCGGATTATGTCACAATAGCCGAGACTATTACGATGGCGGCGCGACTGAACAGTATATATACGACGGGCAAAGCCGATTTTGCGGCGAGTACCCCGTGGTACCAGACCTATGTTGATTATGCCATTGCGAACGGGATAATCTCCAAGGGCAGGTTTGAGAACTATGAAATCAACGCGACCCGCTTCCAGGTCGTAGAAATATTTGCCGCCGCTATGCCATCCTCGGCGTTTGCCGCAATCAATACCATCAATATAGGCGCAATCCCCGACGTTTCCCTTGAAACAAATTATAACAGCATATATACCCTTTATCGTGCAGGCATACTTACGGGCAAGACCTCGGCGGGAGAATTTTACCCCTCTGAAAAGGTGCTCCGCAGTGAAATCGCCGCAATTGTTACGCGTATGGCTGACGCAAGCCTGAGAGTCAAATTTACAATCACGCCTGCCTCAGACGATAGTGCCGAAGTTGTCAATATCGCCTCTGGCACGGAGCTTCTCGCGGCGGTGAAAAAAGGATTTGAAAACGCTTCGCTCGCTTCCGGCTACTATTCCGACGGATACCAGTACGCTTTACTCAGCAGCACTACCAATACGCAGCTTAATCTTGCCGCGTCGAAGAAGTGTGTTCTCGCGGCTGCGGCGTACGCAAAGGCCACCGCTGCCTACTGCAAGAATAATTCGGCTTTCTCCTCCATGTATGACAGCTTGAACAACTCTTACACCAACCTTACCAAAGCTGCGGCAAACATCGATGTCATTTATGCCGCACCCTACGCAAACTCGTGGACGGCAACCAAGACCCTAATCGCAGACAGCGCCAACGCTCTCAACAGCGCCTCAGTTGCGATTGACACGATTGTCTAACCTGTACGCCGGTATGCTTTGAAAGCATAAATAGTATGCGCCACGCCGCCCGAAAGGGCGGCGTATTTTTGTTTTCTGTTTTGCACGAAAGAATACACATAAGCCACAGATGCGGAGCAAGGTTGAAAGCAAGCTTTATTAATACAATGATTTTAGGAGGTTAACAAATGGCAAGCACGAACAAAACGGCAAACCTCGGGCTTAACCAATGGGTCTTGTCGGACCCGCTGCTAATGGAGGACATGAACTCGGACAATCAGAAAATTGACGCCGCTGTCGCCGAACAGACTTATAAAAAGCTAATCAGTATAACGACCGCAGCAAACGCGCAGCAGATCGATTTTGACCTGTCCGGAATCGACCTGTCGAAGTATGCATCGCTGAGAATCGAAGCCTGTTATGGCTGCACGCCGGCAGACACAATCAGCTCGTTGTATGTGAGGATTAACAACATCAGCACTCAATCATACTTCAGGCCGTCTGATGGCAGCAACTCGGCAGGCTTTACCAGTGTGCTTTTTGCCCCGATTGCGAGCTATACGGTTGGCATTCCCGCAAGCTTCAGCGCGAGCATTTCCGGCATATCCGGCGCGCCTAATTCTCAAGCAACGTATAAAGCGCTGCATGGTGAGTTGAGCTACTACGGATACCTTTCTGGCACTCCGTATATCGGGCAGAAATCCGCTTCCATCACGCTTGAAAAGACTGTGGCGATAAGCTCAATCAATATTCTTGCCTGCAACACGAGCGGCTATATTCAGGCGGGCTCGGAATTTGTTTTATACGGGGTGAAAAAATGATAATTGATGTTATTGTATGCTGCGGCGACGGCACGCAGGAAATTGAAAAAAGGGAAGTTTCTGATAACTGGTTCGATGCGCCCGAAATTGCGGAGACCGAAACGGAAGCATGAGAAAGACAAAGGAATAATAAAAACGCCCCGTGGCATAAGCCACGGGGCGTCCTGCTATCTAAACGCCTAAGCGTTTTTGATATTAGGTTTGCAATTAGTCAACAGTGATGAAGATTACTGCTGCATTGGCCGTGAGAGTACCGTTTACAGAAGCGCGGACAACATAACCGCCGTTGCCATCAACAGAAGCAAGAGTGCTCTTGATGTAGACAACCTTGGTGTCAGCTGTGATGTTGTAGAATACTTCAGAAGGTGTTGTGGTGCTGGTGACAGAAACCATGGAGCCAACAACTGTCAGAGTAGCATCATAAATGTAACCAGCAGCATGTGCTGCGTCAGCAGTGGAACCAACAGCAGCCAACTCATTGGCATCAGCAACAGTGTTGGTTGTTGTGTAAGAGTAGATTCCGGCGTTGTCAAGAGCATCACCGGTAGAGGTCAAGGTGATGGTAGTACCGTCAGCCTTTACACCAGTGTAGGAGTAAACTGTTGAGCCGGAAGCGTTAAGGCTGGTAGAATAGAGAGCAGATTCAATGTAAACAAAGTTTGTAGTTGTTGCTGCAGAGAAGCCGCCAGCCTGTGTTACGAAGATGTAGTTTGCGGTGCCTACTGCTGCGCTGTTAGCTGTCATAACAACCTTAGTGTTATCAACAGAGCCAGCTGTTGCAGTGGAGGGAAGACCGGTGCTGCCGGTGTAAAGTGTAGCAGTGCCGTATGTGCTGTCATAGACAACATAGACGGAGCTGGAGCTGACTACGGTTGTATTTGCGCCAGCTGCTGCAATACTTGTTACGCCGTATCCGAGATCATCAACATCGCTGTCATAGTAGGGAAGACCGGCAGTCATTGCGTTGTCTGCAGCGGTGAGAATCTGGAGAGAAATTGTGGTGTCAGAAAGTGTGTAGCCATATACAGCTGCGAGAGTACCCAAAGCAGTAGCGATGTGTGCATCAGTGTTGGTTGCTGCAGTGTCAGCATCATAGCCATGCCGGTGTTGCCAGCAATGGTATCAGAGTAGAGATTATCGTCAACATAGTCGGTGTAGGGATTGCCACCAAT
>JAGPMA010000040.1 GCA_018053145.1 Oscillospiraceae bacterium
CTGGAACAGTGTAGCAAGACGACTGACGGTTTCGTCTTCGATGTCTTCACCCTCATCATCTTCGCGGTCGGTCAACTGCTGATAGAGAGAGAAATAGACTTCATGTGATGTAATGGTGACGGGGTCATCTTTGGCGAAATTGATTTTATGAATCGTCTTTTCAAGTGGAGCAAAATCCTGCTGAATAGACTGGTCGACAAGAATATTGCGGTCAGCAAGGTACAGCACCTTTTTCTTCATGCCACTTTTCAGCAAACGATAGACTACTTGAAAAGCAGTGTATGTTTTGCCGGTACCAGTGGCCATGACGAGCAGAATTCGCTGCTGACCCTGAGCAATAGCATCGACGGTACGATTGACTGCATTACGCTGATAATAACGTGGCGCGTATGTGGTCTGGCTTGTATAGTAGGGTTGAGCAATGATTTCTTTCTCTTTATCATTCAGACCCTTGGCCGCCTGATAACGGGCCATTAACTCATCGGGCGAAGGAAACTCAGATAAAGGAATCTGCCGTTCCTGACCGGCCAGAAAGTCATGCTCATAAAACGCATCACCGTTGGAGCTATATGCAAAAGGCACATCGAGCATCTGTGCATAAGTCATTGCCTGTTGCAAACCATGCGACACTGTATGTTTGTTGTCCTTGGCTTCAACTATAGCAATCGGGTTGTTAGCATTGATATAAAGAATATAGTCGGCCTTCTTAGGTTTTTCACGAAAAACAAAATTGCCCTTGAGGTTGATTTTACCGTCCGTGATTTTAGTTTCCATTGTGATGCGGTTAAGATTCCATTTTGCGGTGATTGCCGGTGTAATGAACTGGAGCTTGATGTCTTCTTCAGTCATCTGTTTTTTGTCGATCATGATTTGTCGCTCCTTTCTTTATCCGGCACATAGTCCATAATATCACTGTAATTGCAGCCAAGTGTTTCACATATTTTATCCAGAACATTAAGCATCACCGGTTCATCCCGGCGCAGCTTTGTCATAGTATTCGGAGACACACCTGAAGCCTTACGCAAGTCTGCCTTGCTCATTTTCTTGTCTACGAGCAGTTTCCATAATTTATTGTACGAAACAGCCATAATAAAGCCTCCTATGCCATATTGAATAAAATTATATCACGCATATCGCAATTTCGCAAGAACTTGCGATATGTTCGCAAAATAGAAATGTCACAAAAAGAAAGACTGCACTAAAGGTTTTATACTTCGGTGCAGTCTTTACTTTTGATTCCCCGCTTGAAGAGAGTCGGTCAAAAATTTACTTGTTTTCGTAAATCCCTAAGTTGAACTCCCTTTTCGGGCGGGTTTTATACTTTTATATTGATTTACACTGCAAAAGCAAGTTCCTATTTAACAGTATAACTAGCCATTTTGCGTGGCAGTTATCCCCAAAAGACCTTGACGAAGAACGCGGCGGCGAGAAAGCCGACGAAATCCGCGATAAGCGCGGCCGGAATTGCGTGCCGGCTGTTTCTAACACCTGCGGCGCCGAAATACACCGCAATGACATAGAAGGTGGTCTCGGTGGAGCCGAGCATTACGGCAGCGCAGCGGCCGACAAAGGAATCGGCGCCGCTTTGTTTAATGATATCACTGCCGACTGCAAGAGCACCGCTTCCGCTGAGAGGACGAAGGAGCATCAGCGGCACAGTTTCTGCCGGAATTCCGAGCTGTGAGAGTATAGGCTGAAGCAGGGCACACAGCGCGTCAAGAGCTCCGCTTGCCCGGAGCATATAAATGCAGGGAAGAAGAGTTATTAACGCGGGAACGATTCCGACAACCGTTTTCAGCCCGTCCTTTGCCCCATCGGTCATTCCTAAAAAAACATCGGTTCCGCGAATTAAAGCATAAATCATTACAAAAGCTATTATTAACGGAACAGCAAGCTCACCTATCAGTCTCATGAATGTGAGAACCTTGCGAAAAGCTTTGCAGCAAGTATGCCGCAGGACACAGATAAAAGCGACGCGAGCCAAACTGAGGGGAGAATGTCGAAGGGAGCAGCAGCACCTAAAGAGGCCCGAAGGGATGCAACCGTAGTTGGCAGCAGTTGGATAGAGGCTGTGTTCAATACTACAAGCAGACAAAGCTCGTCAGAAGCAGAGCTGGTACCGGAAAGGCGCTTTATACCTATTGCCGCTTTTATACCGGCAGGAGTGGCTGCATTACCCAAACCCAGCAAGTTTGCGGATACGTTGGAGGACAGCGCATCCATCGTTTCCGTGTCCTTTGCGGCTGAGGGGAAAAGCCTGATCAGAACAGGCCGCAATAAACCGGATAGTTTTTCGGACAGACCAGAACGCCGCATAAGCTCCATAAGACCCGACCAGAGACATATCATTCCGCAAAGCGACAGGCAAAGTGTGACAGCATCTTTTGCCCCGTTCATGGCGGCAGCAGTCAGTGATGCCAAATTGTTGTTTAAGAAACCGAAGACAAGAGAAAATACTATCATAATAACAATGATGAAATTAAACAGCATTATTTAATCTCCTTTTTATGTTAATGTGGGATAATAATACTATATTGGTATAACTTGAGAATAATTTGGATGATAGAGTTGCTCTATATTAAATTAGCTATGTGAAAAATAACGAAATCTTTGAATTACTATACAAAATTTCAAAAATTTGTTTGACTTTCATAATAGATTCTATATAATTTAATATAGATATATGTAAAGGTTATGTATTAAAAAATTAGAAAAACTGAAACGGGAGGCAGCATTATGAAATCGACAGGAATTGTGAGAAAAGTAGATGAACTGGGACGAATTGTTTTGCCCATCGAACTTCGCAGAACCCTAGATATCGCGGAAAAAGACTCACTTGAAATTTATGTTGATGACGATTCCATTATTCTGCGTAAATATCAGCCCGCTTGTATTTTCTGCGACAACGCAAGGGACATTGTGGTGTACAAGGGAAAGAATGTTTGCAAGGAATGCATTAAATCGCTTGAAGAGACAAAATAAGATATAACGATAAAAAACACGCGGTTTAAGCCGCGTGTTTTTTATATAGAAAAGACCTCTCAGCCGTTTTGATGAGAGGTCCTTTTTTGCAAATATTCAGTCCTTTGGCGGAGCCGGTGACTCAGCGTGTGCACTGTTAAGTTGGCTGAAGGAGAGAAGCGTCATCGAAGCGATAAACCCAACTGTGATGAACTGCTCACCAAGGGGGTAGGTATCAGCGATTGTGATAATGCACATGAAAGTACCTAACAGCCCGAGATACAAACTGGCTAAAGGTCTTGGCTTGTTGAACACGAAGCCGGCGATAAAATAGAAAGCAAGAAGCGTTGCCGAAATCGCCAGAAGCCTGGGGGCAAAATTCCAAGTGACAGGATCCTTGGCACTGAATTTATATGCTGCTATCAGCCAAAAGCAGAGATAGAAAACTATGCTGATTGCGCCGAAATATCCATTGCCCTTCTTTTTGGGATTGCTTGCGGAACCGATGAAGCTTGCCATACCTGCGGCACAAATAAAGGTGATAAGGCCGAGAACAAGGTCAAAAACAGTTTTGGAGGTTTGAACAGAGCGAATCAGAGTTAAAGCACCGCCGAGTGCCATGATAACGCCGATGATAATAGCAACGACGGAAGCAAAGGGAATGCTTTTTGAATAGACCTCGGGATATTTCATAGTGAAGTGGACATCCTTCAGCTTTCGGATCCAAAGCCAAAGTAGAACAGCGAAAAGGAGAAAGAAAAGGACAAGGGTATAGCTCCACGGGGAATGACGTGCTGCAAGACCGGTATCGGCTTCATAAATATTTTGGATTTGCAGCCAGCGGAGAAAAGCACCGAAAATGCCCATAATCAACGTGAAACCGCAAAGTTTTAATGAATTGTTTCGCATATTACCCTTCCAGTCAAAATATAATTATTGTGGCACAAATGTTTGATTTGTTCATTCTATACTTTTTTTACATAACCGTCAACTAAAAATCGGCAGCCGCGCAGCTTCCGTATTATCAGGTTTTATTAAGATGAAAGCTAAGGACAAAATTTAAATGAACTCAAATTGAAAAATGAGCCTTGAGTTTAATGAAGGGATTGGTCAACAAAATGAAACGAATTATATGGGCTTCCATTCTGCTCGTAATGGCCGCGATTATTTTACCTGTACTCTTTCTAGGAAGTTCAGCGGGGGGAAAATATATTACGGACGAGCTGACTGAGTCACAAAAAGAGAATGCATCGCAGGAGTCTGAGCAGCCTACTGTCAGCGTTGAACCCTATAAAGAGGTGCCTGACGATAAAATGACATTTACGGTGCTTGAAAACGGGGAAGTGAAGCAGGTCACAATGGCGGAGTATCTGCCCTATGCTTTGGCTGCCGAAGTTCCCGTTGGCTTTTCCGAAGAGGCACTGAGGGCACAGGCTGTTGCCGCAAGGACTTACATACTCTATTGCACCAAGCACGAAAACCCCAAGCATCCCGAGGCGGATATTTGCACCGAGTCAGGCTGTTGCATGGCTTATGCCGACGAAACAGAGTTAAGGGGAGCATGGGGAGATAAATTCGACGAGTATATTGCAATAATAAACAGTGCCGTCACAACAACAGACGGACAGGTGTTGACCTTTGAAGAAAACCCGATTTTAGCATCCTTCCACTCGTCTTCGGCGGGAAAAACCGAGTCTGGAACTGAACTATGGGGAGATGTGCCCTATCTAAAAAGCGTGAAAAGTCCAGAAACGGAAAACGATGTGCCCGATTATGTGACAACTGTCGATGTTTCAAAGGACAACTTCCGCGAAACAATTTTGCTGCTAAAACCCGACGCTGTGTTCTCGGATAATGCCTCCGAATGGATTACGAATACGGAACTGGATGAAAGCGGCAGAGTTAGAAGCATGACGGTTGGAGGTGTTTCGGTGAGCGGCTCCGAAATGCGAAAGCTCTTTGTGCTTAGAAGTACGGCGTTCAAGACAGAGTACACGGAAGGCGTTTTCGTTTTCACAGTTACAGGCTATGGTCACGGGCTGGGGATGAGCCAGTACGGAGCAAATGTGATGGCGAAGAATGGGTTTGATTACAAAGAGATTCTATCGCATTATTATCCACAGACAGAGCTTTCCTGATTTACTGCATTGCAGAAGATGTACATATTGTGCTTGAGATTTTAGTGAAATTAGTATATAATCCGTTTAACAAAAGAAGTATCGTTAAGGAGCAGTCGCACAATGGATTATATGGAGTTATCGCTTAAGAAGCACTATGAGTGGGGCGGCAAGATAGACTATGCCGCGAAAATGCCAATAAAAAGCAAAGAAGACCTAAGCATTGCCTACACGCCCGGCGTTGCCAGACCCTGCGAAGTTATTCGCGATGACCCCGACAAAAGCTACGAGTTGACGAACCGCAGCAACCTCGTTGCCGTAATTACGGATGGAAGCGCGGTTTTGGGTTTGGGCGATATCGGACCGGAAGCGTCAATGCCCGTTATGGAGGGCAAATGTGTCCTGTTCAAAGCTCTAGGCGGAGTAGATGCCCTTCCGCTTTGTCTGCGAACTAAGAATGTTGATGAATTTGTACATGCTGTGTCTCTCTTGCTTGGCAGCTTCGGCGGAGTTAATCTTGAGGATATTTCAGCTCCGCGCTGTTTTGAAATCGAGCGCAAGCTCAAAGAAATCAGCGATATTCCAATCTTCCACGACGACCAGCACGGCACTGCCGTTGTAACGCTTGCCGCAACGCTTAATGCCCTTAAGGTGGTTGGAAAGAAGCTTGAGGATGTCAGAGTTGTAACCTGCGGTGCGGGTGCTGCCGGAGTTGCAATTATCAAGCTTCTTATAAAAATGGGACTTGGCGACGTTATAATGTGTGACCGAAAAGGTGCAATTTATAAAGGACGTGAAGAGCTTAACGAATCAAAAGAAGAAATTGCGGAGCTTACCAACAAATCGGGAATTCGCGGCAGCCTTGCGGAGGCAATGAAGGGCGCAGATATTTTTATCGGCGTTTCTTCTCCCGGAACGGTCACGGAGGACATGGTGAGGTCGATGTCCGCAAAACCGATTCTCTTCCCGATGTCAAACCCCACGCCGGAGATTATGCCCGACCTGGCTGAAAAAGCTGGAGCGGCAGTTGTCGGAACGGGAAGAAGCGACTTTAAAAACCAAATCAACAATGTGATGGCCTTTCCCGGAATTTTTCGCGGCGCATTGGATGTTCGCGCATCAGAGATTAACGATGAGATGAAAATCGCGGCGGCGCTTGCCCTTGCGGGACTTGTTTCCGAGGACGAGCTTACAGCAGACTTCATTCTTCCTGCCGCCTTTGACGAACGTGTTGCGCCGACCGTTGCCGCGGCTGTTGCCAAGGCAGCAATCCAAACAGGAGTTGCAAGAATAAATAAGTCATTCACGACTTAATAGGAGGATAAATGCGATGTATGATACGCGAAAATGGCAGATAGCGGCGGATTTCCATGGGCATGAATGTCCTGGGCTTGCAATTGGCTTTAAGGTCTGTCAGGCACTTTCGGAGCAGATACCGACAAGCTCTTCAACCGACGAGGAAATTGTCTGCATTACAGAGAACGATACCTGTGCGGTGGACGCAGTGCAGAGCTTGTTGTCCTGCACGTTCGGAAAAGGAAACCTCGTATATAAGCCGATGGGAAAAATGGCCTTTAATTTCTATTTCCGCAACAGCGGGGAGGCACTCAGGCTTTACTTCAAGGCCGAGAACAAGGGTCTGCCGAGAGATGAATGGCTTAAATACATTTTAGATGCGCCCTCGGAGGAACTGTTCTCGTTTTCAAAGCCTGTGTTCGAGCTTCCGGTGAACGCGGTTCTATTTAACTCCGTTGTCTGCGAGGAGTGCGGAGAAAAGGCGCGAGAAGATAAGATTCGCCTTGTTAAAGGGAAAATGGTTTGCCTTGGCTGCTTCAAGGAATATGACCGCTGAAAATATAAACGAGAGAGCGGCAATTTGTCGCTCTCTCGTTTTTGGTATAGAATGTATTAAGTGTAGAAGACCGTAAAAGTCGCATAGGCAACAAGCCGATCCTGATCGTCAAAGGCCTTGGCTTCAACCACAGAGATGGTTTTGCCAACCTTTATCGGCTCTGCCTTGGCAACAAGGTGTTCGCCGACTGCCGGACGAAGAAAACTGATGTTGGCGGCCTGTGTCACAAGACGGCGGTCAACGAAGGCGGCAGCGTAACCGGCGGCGACATCGAGGATAGCGAAGACTATGCCGCCGTGTGCGATGCCCTGAGAGTTCATAACTTCCGGCGTTAACTCAACTTTGCAGGAGGCGTAATTGTCGGCAAGCGCCAAAAGCTTAATGCCGTTGTGGAGATTAAAATCCTCAACGGTGTTCATGTATTCAATCATTCGTTCATAGCGCTCTTCCTTGGTCATCTGCTGACCGGGGAGAGTGTCTTCATAGCTGTAATCTATTGCCATTTGTCTATATACCTCCGATGTACTGTGCGTGAGTTTAAATTATATATGGGCATACTTAGAATAACCCCTGACCGAAATCGGACAGGGGTATATTAACATATTAAACCGTAGAATTAAAGACCTTTTTACGTTATGATGCCTTATTAAGAACAATTTTGTCATTTTCCACAGCAGCTTCAGCCTTATCGCCGGTTTTCAGGCTGCCGTCAAGCAGTCTCTCCGCGGCACCGTCCTCGATTGTGGACTGAATTGTGCGACGCAGGGGGCGCGCACCGTAAATTGGGTCAAAGCCGTCCTCGGCAAGCTTTTCAAGCGCCTCATTGGTAACGGAAAGCGTGATGCCTATTACCTCCAGCCGTTTGGATACAATATCGAGCATATTTGCGGCAATTTTCTTTATATCCTCGCGGCTAAGCTGATGGAATACAATGGTTTCGTCAATTCGGTTTAAGAATTCGGGACGAAAGGTATTTTTTAAGTCCTTCATGACAAGGCTGCGGATCTCCTCAATACCCTTTATGCCGTCGTTTTTAGATTCGCCGTCCGAGAAGCCCAGCGTTTTCTGCTTATCCGTGATATTTCTCGCGCCGATGTTTGAGGTCATAACGATAATTGTATTTTTAAAATTTACTTTTCTGCCCTGCGAGTCTGTAAGAACACCATCGTCCATTATTTGAAGCATGATGTTAAAAACGTCCTCGTGAGCCTTTTCGATTTCGTCGAACAGGATTACCGAATAGGGCTTTCTTCGAACCTTTTCGGTTAGCTGACCGCCCTCATCGTAACCGACATAGCCGGGGGGAGAGCCGATGAGCTTTGAAACAGTGTGTTTTTCCATGTATTCGGACATGTCAATTCTAATCATGGCATCCTCGTCACCGAAAACGGCCTCCGCAAGAGCTTTGCACAGTTCGGTTTTTCCAACACCGGTGGGGCCGAGGAACAGAAAACTGCCGACAGGGCGTTTCGGGTCCTTAAGACCGACGCGGCCGCGGCGTATCGCGCGGGAAACCGCGGAAACCGCCTCGTTTTGTCCGATTACGCGCTTGTGGAGAATCTCCTCCATTTTTAAAAGCCTGTCGCTTTCACTTTCGGTCAGACTTGTAACGGGTACGCCGGTCCAGCCGGAAACTACCTCGGCAATATCCTCCTCCGTTACACACTTGCACATGCCCATGCGTTTGTCGTCCCATTTTTTGCGGGAGGCGTCAAGTTTTTCACGCTCTTTCTTTTCTTTGTCGCGGATTTTCGCAGCTGCTTCAAAGTCCTGAGCCTTGATAGACGCTTCCTTTTCGTTTATAAGCGCATCGATGCGCTTCTCAATAGCCTTTAGGTCATCAGGAGCCGTCAGAGTTCTCATTCGTACTCGGGAGGCGGCCTCATCCATCAGATCGATTGCCTTGTCTGGCAGATAGCGGTCGTTAATATAGCGGCTGGACATCGTTACGGCTGCGCGTATTGCCTCGTCGGTTATTTTCAGCTTGTGGTGAGCCTCGTATCTGTCGCGAAGTCCGGTGATAATAGCAATGCTCTCCTCCGCCGAAGGCTCGTTGACCGTAACGGGCTGGAACCTGCGTTCCAAGGCCGCGTCTTTCTCGATGTGCTTGCGGTATTCGTTGAGCGTTGTTGCGCCGATGACCTGAATTTCACCTCTGCCCAGAGCGGGTTTGATTATGTTGGCGGCGTCGATTGCACCCTCGGCAGCTCCCGCCCCGATTAAGGTGTGCAGCTCATCAATGAAAAGGATTATATCTCCGGCCTTTTGAGTTTCTTTAATGGCCGATTTAATACGCTCCTCAAAATCGCCGCGGTATTTTGTTCCGGCGAGCATTCCTGTGAGGTCGAGGGAAACAATGCGCTTCCCGCGAAGATCCTCAGGAACATCCCCTGAAGCCACCATTTGCGCAAGACCTTCGGCGATGGCGGTTTTGCCGACGCCGGGCTCTCCTATAAGAACAGGGTTGTTTTTTGTGCGGCGCGAAAGAATTTGAATTACACGCTGAATTTCACGGCTTCGCCCGATAACCGGGTCGAGCTGTCCTTCCTGCGCCGCCTGAGTCAAGTCACGGCTGAATTGATCAAGTGTTTTCGTATCGGTTTTCTTGCCGCTGCGTGCCGGGCTTGGCGCTGTAGTCGCAGGAGCCGGACGATAATCTGCAGAGCGGAAAACATTGACTATATCGGAATATATTTTGTTGAGATCCATGCCGGTAGAGCTTATAAGCCTTGCTCCGGCGCATTCCGGCTCACGAAGGATGCCCATCAGCAAATGCTCTGTGCCGATGTAGCTGTGGCCCAAACGGTTAGCGTCGATTATTGAAAGCTCAATCACTCGCTTTGCGTCGGGAGTTAAGCCCTGCGCTGGAACTCCTGGTGTGCCACGGCCGACGAATTTCTCTAAAAGCTCTGATACCAGAGCATCATCAAAGCCGTTGTCACGTAAAAGCTTCGCGCCCAGACCCTCGCCCTCGCTGGCTATCCCGAGAAGGATGTGTTCCGTTCCAACATAGCTGTGGCCCATATTTTGCGCTGCTTCCTGTGCTTTTGAAAGAGCTATCTGTGCTCTTTCGGTAAATCTGTCTTGGTTTCGCATTCACATTCCTCCTCGAAATGATTATTAATGAGTTTGTTTAGTAATTATCGCTCGAGTCCGCGTATTTTATCCCGCAGCTCCGCAGCTTTTTCGAATTCCTCGGCATGGATTGCCGTACGAAGCTGGTGCTTTAAGGCGTGAAGCTCGCGTTTTGCGCGGAATTCATCACCGGCGTCCTCGGGAATATTATGCTTGCATCCGCAAGCACATTCTGTCGGTTTCTCGCTCTCGACAACAGATACATTTACGCTCGGCGCAAGCATTGTGGGAGCAAAGAAGCTCTTTCCGAAGAAACCGTCAGTTAGCGAGCCGAAGGGTTCACGGAAGAAGCTACCCATAAGGCCACCGAAGGGCTCTCTGAAAAAACTCTCGTACATGGCGTGAGGACGAAATACAAGCATCTCACCTAAACCCTCCGCCTTAGCGCAGTCCGCGCAGAGATGATACTCGGTCTTCTCGCCGTTTATGTTTGACTGATAGTGGAATACAGCTTCATTTTCACATTTTTCGCATTTCATAATTCTAACCTCCTGAAATATATTATGGGTTACTTTTACTGCAAGATGCTGACAAGCATCTGCTTGAAAATTGATGCTCTGACAAGGTCGCGGTGTTCGGGGGATATAGGGCGAAGGGAATTGTCGCTGATGGCGGTCATAATAAGGTTAGCTTCCATAACGTCAAGCGCGTTTGAGCCGAGCATATTGGAAACAAAGGCCGAAGCGGTTCGAAGGTCAAGGCTGTCTCCGACAGCGTTGACGGTGTGCATGATAAGCCTTTGCGGATTTGCCTGCACTCTCGTGATTCGAATATAACCGCCGCCGCCGCGGCGCGACTCAACAATGTAGCCGTGCTCTGGAGAAAACCTCGTAGAAATCACATAGTTTATCTGACTTGGAACGCAGCTGAATTTTTCAGCCAAATTGGAGCGCTGAAGCTCGGCGGTACCATCAGCCTGCTTCATCATATCTAGAATAAAGCTTGCTATCATATCACTTGTTCCCATGCGGTCACCTCGTATAATGTATAATATCAGTTAACTTTGACCATCACTGACCTATGCTTATTATAATAGTCAGGAAAGGTCAAATGGTCAAATATCAATTTGACCATTCCTGACCAATAATATTTTAATATTTCAAGTTGCACGCTGTATACTTCGATAATCATCGATTATCTCCAGATTTCTTCGAATTACGAGAATCAGAAAGTGTTTAAGATAATTTTCTTGCAATACTATAAGGATATGTTATAATGCAAAAGTGAGATTATCATTTCAACCAAGGAGGATATACATATGGCTTTTGTTATTGGAAGCGATTGCATCGCGTGCGGTGCTTGTGCTGATGCTTGCCCCGCAGGCGCTATCTCAATGGGCGATGAGCACTACGAGATCGATCAGGATAAGTGCCTTTCTTGCGGAGCTTGTGTCGACACCTGCCCCACAGGCGCTATTTCCGAGAAATAGAATGTCGAACCGTACATTCAAAGAGCCTGTTGCAATGCGTTTGTTTTGCGGCAGGCTCTTTGGTTTTTGTGATAGGTGGGGAAGATTTGATGAATGAATTTGACGAGCTCTGGCGCGGAGGACCGAGATTCATGCAAACGGACGAAAGCTTCAAGCTTTCCACGGACTCTGTGCTGCTCTCTGATTTTGCAAATATGAAGCGAGTAAACAGCTGTCTTGATTTAGGCAGCGGCGCTGGTATTTTAACTGTGCTGCTTGCTGAGAAAAATCAAAGCTCCCAAATTACGGGTGTTGAGCTTCAGCCAAGTTTTGCGGACTTAAGCCGTTTGAATATTGCCGAGAATGGCTTTGAAAGCAGAGTAAAAATAATCACAGCCGATTTGCGGGAGCACAGAGAGCTTTTTACGGCGGAGGGCTTCGACCTCGTTGTTTCAAACCCTCCGTATTTCGCCGAAAACTCGGGCTACAGCGCGCCGATAAATCACCGAGCGTCGGCGCGTGAGGAGCGCAGCTGTACGCTCGCGGATATTTGCGCGGCGACAAAATGGGCGCTACGCTGGGGAGGCACTTTTGCACTTGTACACAGACCCGAACGCCTGAGCGAGATTTTTTGCGCCATGACCGAGTTTGGAATCGAACCGAAAAGGCTGCGCATGGTTTCCTACAGTGCTGAAAAAGCGCCTAGCCTTGTCCTTGTTGAGGGCAAGCGCGGCGGGAAAAAGGGACTTAAAATTGAGGCACCTCTGATTTTGACTGACGCAAACGGCAGTGATTCGGACGAGGCGCAAAGGATATATAAAAGGGGCGCATATGCTCCAAACGGAGAAGGAAGAACACTATGAGCGGAACACTGTATCTTGTCGCAACGCCTATTGGGAATTTGGGCGATTTTTCGCCGCGAGCCGTAGAAACACTCAATAGCGTAGATTTTATCGCGGCGGAGGACACAAGGGTTACGATAAAGCTGCTCAACCATTTTGGCATAAAGAAGCCTCTCATAAGCTATTTTGAGCATAATCGCACTCAAAGCGGAGAAAAAATTGTCGAGCGACTGAAAAACGGCGAGAATGTCGCTCTGGTTTCAGATGCGGGTATGCCGGCAATCAGCGATCCGGGCGAGGACTTAGTTCGGCTTTGCGCGAAAGAGAGCGTCAATGTTTTAACCGTACCGGGACCCTGTGCCGTGGTTTCGGCGCTTGCCGTCAGCGGACAGTCAACACAGCGCTTCACCTTTGAGGGCTTTTTGAACACCTCACCCAAGAACCGCGCGGAGCATCTCGATAGCCTGAAAAACGAAAAACGCACAATGGTAATTTATGAAGCGCCGCACAAGCTTATGGGGACACTGACGGATTTGAAGAGCACCTTTGGTGGAGACAGGGAGCTTTCTCTCTGCCGTGAAATTACGAAGCTCCACGAGGAAACCATCCGTACCACCATCGACAGGGCGCTTGAGCTTTACACCAACATAGCTCCGAGGGGGGAATATGTGCTGGTAATAAAGGGCAAGGAGGAAAGTACCGAGCAGGAAATGACGCTTGACCAGGCGCTGGAGCGGGTTGAGTTTTATAGGACCGAGGGCAAATCCCTCAAGCAGGCCGCAAAGCTTGCGTCCGAGGACACGGGGTATTCAAAGAATGTCCTTTACAACGCTGCTGTGGAAAGAACACAGGCCTAATCATGCAACCCGACGTTTTTGCGCACACAAAGCGCGATAAATTATGGCTTGATTAAAGAAAAATCGTATGATAGACTGATTGCATTATATTTCACTTGCGATGCCGTGCGAGTGCGAGCCGAAAGGAAAACTGCTAAATGAGCAAAATTTATCCCTTTGAACTTATGACCCTGCCGTACGACTATTCAAAACTCGAACCCTCTATTAGCAAAACCACAGTCGAGTTTCACCATGATAAGCACCATCAAACCTATGTGACTAATTTGAACAACGCGCTTGCCGAATTAAAGGATTTTAAGAAAAAAACCCTCGAAGAAATCCTCAAAAGTTTGGACCAGCTTCCGTCCGAAATTGCTACAGCGGTCACAAATAACGCAGGCGGTGTATATAATCATAATTTCTACTTTGAGGCGCTTACTGCTCCCGATTCAACCGGGCCTGCAAAAAAGTTTGAAGCAGCCATCATAAAGGCCTTCGGCTCTTTTGAAGGTTTCCTCGAGGAGTTCAAAAGAGCGGCTCTGGCGCAGTTCGGTTCGGGCTGGGCTTGGCTTGTTGCCGACCCCGACGATAACCTTAAGATAGTGCGTACCGCAAATCAGGAAACACCCCTTAAGGATAAAATGAAGCCGCTGCTTACCATCGATGTTTGGGAGCATGCGTATTATCTTGATTTTCAGAACCGCAGGGCGGATTATATTGACGCGTGCTTTAAAATAGTCAATTGGGATGTTGTTTCAAGACGTCACGCGTTGAGCTCGTTTTCAAGCTTCAACACAGCGATCAATCTTGAAGAGGCACAATAACAGCATAAAGGTGCGCGGGGGGATAACTCTGCGCACTTTATCATTTGTAGGAGGATGATACTATGGCAGTGATTGAGCTAGAGCATTTTTCGAAAGCTTACGGCAAATTTCTGGCAGTTGACGAAATCAACTTATCCATAGAAAAAGGTGAAATCGTCGGTTTTGTCGGGAAAAACGGAGCGGGAAAGTCAACGACTATTCGCTCAATGGTAAATATGATTTTTCCGACAAGCGGCAAAATCACAATTGATGGTATGGACTCTGTTAAGGACGCAAAGAAAATCAAAAAAAGGCTGAGCTATATGCCTTCTGACTCGTCGTATTACGAGAATGTGACGAGTGAGGAGCTGTTCAAGCTCTGCCTGAAGTTCTCGAACGAAGGCTTTGACCGCGCACGGGAGCTCTCTGAATACTTTGAGCTTGACTGCAAAAAGAAAATTTCGGAGCTCAGCATGGGAAACCGCAAAAAGGTTTCCATCATTCAGGCTCTTCTGAAAAGCGCTGATATTATCATTCTCGACGAACCGACAAGTGGGCTTGACCCATTGATGCAAAACATGTTTTTTGAACTTATCCATAAGGAAAGGGAAAAAGGTGCCACCGTTTTTCTCTCCAGCCATAACCTCAGCGAAATAGAGAAATACTGCGATAAGGTAATCATTATCAAAGACGGCAAAATAGTTGATTATCTCGACATGAAAAATCGAAAAGTAAAGCATAAGCAAACAGTTTTGTACACGACAAAAGACGGGATATCAAATACACTTGAGTATTCAGGCGATATTAACAGCCTCATTTCCGACCTTTCAAAGCTGGAGCTTGAAACGCTTGAAATAAAGAATAGTTCTGTTGAAGAAGAATTTATCAAATACTACAAGGAGGATGGGGCAAATGAGTGATTTTAGTTTGCGTGCCGCATTGAAGCTCACCGGCTTTGACCTCAAGAACAACAGACGGCAGATTTTTGGTTGGAGCTTTGCCATGTTCGCCATAATGTTTCTGTATATGATTCTTTTTCCCTCCATGCAGGATATGGTTAAACTGAAATTGGATATGATGCCAAAGGAACTTTTGCAGGTTTTCGGTATGGAGGAAATGACCGAACTTAGTAACTTTGCAAACTACTTCGGCATGATTTTCGGCATTGTTTTGGTTGCCATCTGTATTTTTGCTGTGACCTTTTCAGCTAATCTCATTTACAAAGAGGAAAAGACAAAGACGATAGAGTTTCTATATTCGCTGGAGGTCAGCCGCGTCGACATTTTCGTTTCAAAGCTCATTACGTCATTTGTGGCCTTACTTGCCGTGTTGCTTTCCGTTGCCGTTTCAACAGCCATATGCGGGGCAATAAACGGAGGAAAAACCTTCGTTATGGGCGATGTTATGCAAATAATTAAGATTTCGGGTTTTAGCGCATTTTTCTTCGCGTCTGCGGCTCTGCTGCTCGCAGGGGTTACGGCAAAAATCGGCGTTTCGACTGTTGGAAGCATGCTTGTGCTTGTCTGTTATATGCTGGGGTATCTCTCAAGGCTTTTGTCGGACAAGCTGGGCTGGCTAAATAATCTCAGCCCCTTTGAAGTGTTCAGCTCAGAGAAAGCCCTTTCGCTGGAGAGAAATACGATGATTGTTTTTGCTGTATACTTTGCTTTGATGCTCGTATTCCTAATTGTTGGGGGCATTGCTTATAAGCGCCGCGACTTCAATATCTGATTTGCGGTTCAATAAAAGAAGCGATACCCTTTTTTGGAGGGTATCGCTTCTTTTTCAGCTCCGCACAGTCTCAAACCCGATCTCATCAAGCGCGTTAGTCGCAGCGTTAACTGCATTTTCGTCGCCCTCGATGCTAACAGTTTTGTCTTGTAAAGACACGGAAAAGTTCAATTTCAAGTCCGTCAAGGCGTTTGTGATGCGCTTCACGCAGTTTTCGCAGCGCATATCGGGAACTTTCAGCTTGGTCATAAGATGATGCCTCCTTTGAGTAAATGTTATGTGTTATTTCATGAGCTTTTGAAGCGTGCAGACAAGGTCGTCAACAACCTCAAGCTTTCCGTCTCTTATGTCTTTGACGACACAGCTTCTGATGTGTCTTGCCAAAAGCTCCTTGTTGAAGGCGTTCAAAGCCGCTTGTATTGCGGCGACCTGCGTTAAAATGTCGGTACAGTAGGCCTCAGCCTCCAGCATGTTTTTAACTCCGCGCACCTGCCCCTCAATTCGACTCAGGCGATTTGTGAGACCGCGAAGCTCGTCCTCTTCACGGTGCTTTATCATGGTTGTCACAGCTTTTTCCTCCTCAAGCTCAACGCGTTTGTAACAACAAATATGGAGCTTAGCGACATAGCGAGGGCTCCTATCATAGGACTGAGCAGAAGACCTAGACTTGGGTAAAGAATACCGGCAGCAATCGGAATGCCCAGTGTGTTGTAACAAAAGGCCCAGAACAAATTTTGCTTAATATTCCTCATGGTTAGGCGGCTGAGCTTGATCGCGGCGGGAACATCGGCAAGGTCACTTCGCATAAGCACAATGTCAGCGGATTCAATGGCAATATCGCTGCCGTTTCCGATGGCACAGCCGATATTTGCCTGAGTAAGAGCCGGCGCGTCATTGATTCCGTCGCCGACCATCATGACAGTTTTTCCGTCCGTTTGAAGGCGCTCAATGACTGCTGCCTTTTCCTCAGGGAGGACTTCTGCGATTGTCTCATCCACTCCGACAAGCTTGCCGATGTGGTTTGCAGCGGCGGTGTTGTCACCTGTGAGTAGGATGGTTTTTATACCTAAGGCGTGAAGACGGCCAATCGCTACACGGCTCGAAGCCTTAACGGTGTCCGAAACGCTGATTATTCCGAGTGCCTTTCCACCGAGGGCAATGAGCATAGGCGTTTGACCCTGCGAGGATAGGCGCAAAAGGGTGTCTGTGAACATTTCTGTGGAAATATCGGAGTTATCCATTAACTTCAGGCTGCCCACGTGGAGAATTTGCCCGTCCTCAAGAGTGGCCTTGATGCCGAGACCTGAAAGGCTTTCAAAAGACGAAACGGGTGCGCCGAGAGGGATACCCCTCATACTTGCCTCATCGGTGATGGCCTTTGCCAAAGGGTGCTCCGAGAGGATTTCGGCCTTCGCTGCAAACGAGAGGAGTTCATTTGCGGAAAGCTCAGGAGAAACGATTTCGGTTACGCGAGGCTTTCCCTCAGTTATTGTGCCTGTTTTGTCCAGAACGACTACTTCGGTCAGATGAGCGGTTTCCAGCGCCTCGCCGCTTCGTATCAAAATCCCTCTTGCGGCGCCAAGCCCGGTGCCGACTATTATTGCGGTGGGGGTTGCAAGGCCCATTGCACAAGGGCAGGCAATTACCAAAATTGATGTGAATATTTTTAATGCAAAAGAAAATTCCGCACCGACGATAAGCCAGACGGCAAGCGCGATAAGTGCGACAGCCATTACGATAGGGACAAAAGTGCCGGCAACCTTATCGGCGACTTTTGAAATCGGGGCTTTTTTGCCTTGAGCATCCTCAATAAAGCGGATGATTTTCGAAAGCGTAGTCTCCTCACCAATGCGTGTTATCTTAACAAAAATCGCACCGTTTACGAGTATGCTTCCGCCGATAACCTCAGCTCCGAGCGCTTTTTCTTTAGGCATGCTTTCGCCGGTTAGCATGGCTTCGTTAACACTGCCTTCGCCTTTTAAAACAGTTCCGTCAAGCGGGATTTTCGCTCCTGTCTTTACCAGTACCATGTCGCCTTTTTTTAAGCTGTCTGTCGGCACCTCCCACTGCATATCCTCAAGAATGAGAATTGCTGTTTCCGGGGTTAACGCCATCAGCTTTGTTATCGCGCTTTTTGTTTTCTCCTGACTGTTTGCCTCAAGGTGTTTCCCCAGCAGAACAAGCGTAATGACTATCGCTGCCGATTCGAAATAGAGGCTGTGAATCATATGTGTGTTGTCTGAAAGCAGAAATAAGCTTGAAAGACTATAAATAAACGAGGCGGTACAGCTGACGGCAACCAGCGTGTCCATGTTCGGATTTCCGTGAATCAGAGAAGTGAAGCCACTGATGAAAAAGCGTTTTCCAATGTAAAGAATGGGAATCGTTAAAAGAAGCTGTACAAGAGCAAAGTTGACAGTGTGGCTGTGCTTTGAAAAAATGTCGGGCAACGGCAGGCTTGGGAACAACATAGTGCCCATGGAAAAATAGAGCAGCAAAACCGAAAGAACTGCCGCGGTGATAAGTGCGCGCCGCTCGCTTCTTAGCGCTTTTTCCGCACTCACATCTGCCTTGATAGCAGTGTTTTTGGTTTCGTTGCTTCTTAGCTCAGCTGTAAAGCCGGCTTTTTCAATCTTTGAAATTATTGCTTCGGGGCTTACCAGACTTTCGTCATAAGCTATAGTCATACGATTCATCGGAAGATTAACTTCGCTGCGTTGTACTCCTTCAAGCTTCCTCGTTACTCGTTCAACGGCGGACGAACAGGCGGCACAGTGCATACCGCCAATGCTATAGGTCTCTTCCTTCAAGCTTTACACCTACCTTGTGCTGTTTATATTCACACAATATACCCTAGAGAGGTATTTGTAAAGAGAAAACAAAGCAAGGCAATAATTGTTTTGCTATAGCAAAAGGATGCTCAATTCGGCTTGAAATATCCGCAACGAAGGTGAGCAATTTCTTTTGTCGCTCTTTGGAAATTGGTACTTGAAAAAATAACTGCCATGTTATATAATAACCGTTGTCACACGCCGGTGTGATGGAATGGTAGACGTAGTGGACTCAAAATCCACCGCTGGCGACAGCGTGCCGGTTCGAGTCCGGCCACCGGCACCAAGACTCACGGCCGAAATAGATATCATCAACTTTTATAGCCGATGATATCTATTTTTGGCCTATTTTAAGGCAAAAACAGCCGATTTTGTGCCCATAAAGTTAGAACTCACCTCGTTCAAATTTAC
>JAGPMA010000041.1 GCA_018053145.1 Oscillospiraceae bacterium
AAATTTTATATAGACTTTTTTTGCCTTTTGAAATAAAATATCTTAATTGCTAACAAAAGGAACCATGGGGAGAGAAGCTCATGAAAAGGCTACCCGGTGTAAGTTCAATAACGAACAGCGTACAGCTTAAATTCGCAGCGACTTTTCTTGTGCTTATCGCTGGCCTTATTGTGTTGCTCAACACATATCCCACCATGGTGTCCCGCGATGTTGTTTTTGCCTCAAAGCAAAATTCTTTGCAAACACAGGCAGGCGTTATGTCCTCTGCCCTTTCAACGCCCGAAGAGCTGACAAGCGACACGGTGATGGAGGTTATGAGCTTTCTTGATCTCCGTTCCTTGACAAGGGTTGTCGTAACGGACGAAAACGCGCTGATACTTTACGACACAGCGGAATTTGGCTCGGGCCTTGGAAGCTGCGCTTTGTTTTCCGAAATCGGGCGCGCCCTCAACGGCAACATGGTCTGCTATTCGGTTTATGACGGCAAGGCATTTATGACCCGCGAAGCCATGCCGATAAGCAAAGGTCCCATTATTGTCGGCGCCGTTTACCTATATGAGTACGATTCGGCGCAAGCCGAGCTGATTATGAGTATCCAGAAAAACCTTCGCAATATTACGCTTATCCTCGGCTTTGCGGCCATTGTTCTTATGTTTATATTCAGCCGGGCACTTACCCTTCGAATAACGGAACTGGTGCGAGCTACGAGGGTCGTGTCCGAGGGCGATTACGAATACCAAATTAAGGCGGACGGTAACGATGAGCTATCAGAGCTTGGGCATGAGTTTAACAACCTTACCAAACGCCTTAAAGACACCGAGGAGCTTCGGCGCAGATTTGTTTCCGACGCCTCTCATGAGCTTAAAACTCCTCTTGCCTCTATCAGATTGCTGTCAGACAGCATTGTAAACGCCGATAACATGGACAACGAAACAATGCGCGAATTTGTAACGGACATCGGCAACGAGGCAGAGCGTCTTCAGCGCACAACCGAAAAGCTTCTCAGCCTTTCCAAAATGGACAGCGGCATCGGTCTTGCACATGACAAGCTCGATTTAAAGCATGTTGCGGAAAAAACCATGCATCTGCTTTCTCCTCTGGCGAAGGAATACCGCGTTATTATTTCGGCCGAGCTTGCGCGAAATTGTTTTATCTATGGCAGCGAAGACCTTGTATACCGCATAATCTTTAATCTTGCCGAAAACGGAATAAAATACAATATGCCCGGCGGCTTTGTTCGAATCTTGCTTTTTAGCGCGGGCGAAAAGGTAAACCTCATCGTGGAGGACTCGGGAATCGGAATTCCTGACGAGGATTTGCCGCATATCTTCTCCCGCTTTTACCGCGTTGACAAAGCCCGCTCGCGTGATGCGGGCGGAAGCGGTCTCGGTCTTTCAATTGTCTATGATGCTGTCCGTCTGCACGGCGGCTCTATACGCGTCGAAAAACGAGAAAACGGCGGGTCACGCTTCATCGTCACTTTTCCTGCCTGTTCTGATGTTTAAGGCGTCAGCCGAAAATCGTGGCAGACAGTACCGTGAATATGTGAGGTCAATATGAAAAAGCGTTTGCTTCCAATAATCATAGCGTTGGGTCTTCTAATAGCCGGCTGTACGGCGAAGACTGTTTCAAGCCCTTCGCCCGAAAGCATCTCCGTATACAGGGTACTTGACTCCGAATATCAGTCAGACGGCGCACTGATAGAAGCCGAAACTGTTGCTTTAAGCGGAAACGACACTCCTGTTCTACAGGCTGCCGCCGCAATTTCACAAGCACCGCAGAGTGAAAAGCTGCTGTGCCCTTTGCCGGCCGGAATCAGGATTCTTGATGCCGTTGCCGACGGAAATTCTGTCACCGTTAATCTGAACTCGGAATATCTCGATGTAAGCGGTTTTGACAAAACGGTTTTGGATTGCTGCATTACTATGACAATGTGCTCGATAGCGGGCATTGACTTCGTTTCAATCTGCGTTGGCAGCGAAACAATTCAGGAAAAGCTCAGTACTGAGGATTTTCTTCTTTTCGACAACATCATCAGCTCTCACAAGGCGCAGGTTAAAATCTATTTCCCGAAAGCCGCTGAACAAACTCTTAGCTCTGAGTACCGCACAATCAGCTTTGATAACGAAAATTCTGCCGAGCGCAGCATCTTGGACGCACTGTTTGAAGGCCCTGTCAGTGACAGTTTACAAAGGGCTTTCCCAATCGGCACAATTGTTTTATCGGTTTATACACAGGACGCTCTCTGTTCGGTAAGCCTTTCAGGTATTTCCATGGAGGACACATCACATACCGCTGATGAGGCAAAGCTCGCGGTTTATTCCATTGTGAACTCGCTGACCACACTTAAGGGTATTGGCAGTGTTCAAATATTAATAGACGGGAAGCAAGTTCAAAGCCTTTGGGGCTTTGACATTTCAAAGTCCCTGACAAGAAACAACTCTATAATAGGCTCCGCCGTTACCGGTTAGGGAAGCGATAGGGTCAAAAAACAAACGGAGGTAACAATTATGAGCAAAATCGGTACAAAGTGCATACATGAAGGATATTCGCCAAAAAATGGCGAGCCTCGTCAGATTCCCATTATTCAAAGCACCACCTTCAAATACGACACCAGCGAGGATATGGGAAAGCTGTTTGATTTGGAAGCTAACGGTTATTTTTACAGCCGTCTTCAGAACCCCACAAACGACCATGTCGCTGCACGCATCTGTGCGCTTGAAGGCGGTTCTGCAGCGATGCTTACATCTTCAGGTCAGTCGGCAAATTTCTTTGCTATATTCAACATTTGCAACGCGGGCGACCACGTTGTGTCTTCTGCCGCAATTTACGGCGGAACCTTTAACCTATTTAACGTCACCATGAGAAAAATGGGCATAGATTTCACCTTCGTATCCCCTAACTGCACCGATGAGGAGCTTGAAGCAGCGTTCCGCCCCAACACTAAGGCGGTTTTTGGCGAAACTATAGCAAACCCCAGCCTTGCGGTTCTTGATATTGAGCGTTTTGTCTCTGCCGCTCATGCTCACGGTGTGCCGTTCGTAATCGACAACACCTTCCCCACGCCGATTAACTGCCGTCCCATTGAGTGGGGTGCAGACATTGTTACTCACGCCACCACTAAATATATGGATGGACACGGCTCGGGCGTCGGCGGCGCGATTGTTGATGCAGGTAAGTTTGATTGGCTGGCACACGCGGGCAAATTCCCGGGACTGACCACTCCTGACGACAGCTATCATGGAATCGTATACGCCGAGAAATTCGGCCTGGGAGGTGCTTTCATAACGAAGGCTACCTCACAGCTCATGCGCGACTTCGGTGCTACTCCCTCCGCGCAAAATTCATACCTTGTTGGTCTTGGGCTTGAATCTCTGCACGTGCGCATGGAGCGTCACTGCAAAAATGCTCAGGCAGTTGCGGAATTCCTTGAAGCTAATGAAAAGGTTGCTTGGGTCAACTACTGCGGCCTGCCCTCCAGCAAATACTATGCGCTTGCGCAGAAGTATCTGCCCAATGGCTCCTGCGGTGTTGTTTCCTTCGGCGTTAAGGGCGGAAGACCTGCTGCCGAGGAATTGATGAAAAACCTTAAGCTTGCGATTATCGCAACCCATGTCGCAGATGCGCACACCTGCGTTCTGCATCCGGCCAACGCCACACATCGTCAGCTCTCCGAATCTGAGCTTATCAAAGCGGGCGTTCCGAGTGACCTCATCCGTCTTTCTGTCGGAATCGAGGATGTTGACGATATTATTGATGATTTGACCCAAGCATTGGAGTTTGTTCGCTAAGCAGCACTTACAGCCTTTCGAGAAAGGAAGCCTTTTCCATGCTCAATTTTCCTATACCAGACCTGCTTATTAAAAGCATATACGAGCTTAAGCCACGCCATTTAACCGAAATGGGTGTAACGCTGCTGCTGATGGATTTGGATAACACCCTTGCCTCCTATGGCACCCCCGTGCCCTCTGTGAAACTGCGCAACTGGATTGACAACCTGAAGAAGGCCGGCATTGAACCTTTTATCTATTCGAACAGCCGCGGAGACAAGGCTGAGAAATTTGCCCGTGCTCTTAGCCTTGGTTCTATCAACAGGGCGCATAAGCCCGGTGCGAAGAAGCTTGTTGCGCTGCTTCGGGAAAAGGGTGTTGCTTCGAATAACGCGGCGATAATCGGCGATCAAATCTACACCGATGTTCTTTGCGGTAAAAGAGCGGGTATAAAAACCATCGCAATAAAACCCATAGACATGAGAAATCCGTTCTTTTTCATCAGATACGGAGCTGAAATTCCATTCCGCTACGCATATAAATTGCGCGGTAGAATTGCAGAAAAGAAGGGCGGCTCAAGTGGGAAGCATTAAAAAAATTCAACGGGCAATGGCCGAAGCCGGCCTTAGCGCGCTGTGGCTGTATGACGAGCTCGACAGGCTCTATGCCTCCGGCTTCCACACCAGCGACGGAGCAGTTCTTATACTTTTAGACCGTGCCTATTTCATCACCGACTCTCGTTACATTGAGGCTGCCGCCGAAAAGGTCGAGGGTGCGGAGCTAATTATGTGCAGCTCTGACAACAGGGAAAGCGACATTATCAGAAAAATCCTTTACGAAAACGGCATAACCGAGCTTGGTGCGCAGGACGGGAGCCTCTGCTACAGCGAATATGTGCGAATGCAGGAGGTCTTAGGCGTAAGCTTTGTCCCGTCGCAGCACATCACAAAAGCTCTTCGTGAGGTTAAGGAGCTCTATGAGCTAGAAAGCATTATAAAAGCCCAGCGGATTGCCGAAAAGGCACTGGACTTTGTTCTCGGAACAATACGCCCCGGAATGACCGAAAAGGAAGTAAAGGCCGATATAGAATATCAAATGACCCGAAACGGAGCAGAAGGTCTTGCTTTCGAGACCATCTGTGTGGCTGGTGCAAACTCATCTCGTCCACACGGTGTTCCCTCTGATTATAAAATTAATTCGGGCGATTTCATCACAATGGATTTCGGCTGCAAAATAAACGGATACTGCTCCGACATGACTCGCACTGTTGCTCTTGGAAGCGCGACTGATGAGATGCGCAGGATCTACGACACCGTTTTGCAGGCGCAGTACGCCGGTGAAAAGGCCGCCCTTGCCGGTGTTATCGGACGCGATATGGATAAAGCCGCGCGTGATGTAATCGATGCTGCGGGTTACGGCGAGTTTTTTGGTCACGGGCTTGGGCACAGCGTCGGTCTTTACATTCATGAAAGTCCAACTGCGAATCCTAGGGGTGAGCGTCCTCTTCCGGTGGGAACGGTTGTAACTAACGAACCGGGCATTTATCTCCCCGGAAAATTCGGGGTCCGTATCGAGGACATGCTCTATATTACTAAAGATGGCGCGGAAAACCTTACGAAAGCTCCGAAAAATTTGATAATCCTTTAAAAAGCAGTCTCTTTAGCTCAAAACGTCCTTGTCAAACGCACAAACATAGTGTAAAATAGTTTGGCTTAGGTTCATTTTAAGTAATCTTTAAGATAATTTGATTTAACTATATGGGAGGACCTGTTATGATATCAGCAGGCGAATTTAGAAACGGCGTTACCTTTGAAATGGACGGAAAGGTTATGCAGGTTATTGAGTTTCAGCACGTTAAGCCCGGTAAGGGCGCGGCTTTCGTCCGCACCAAGATAAAAAATGTTATTACCGGTGCCGTAGTCGAGACATCCTTTAACCCCACCGAAAAGTTTGAAAACGCATATGTCGACCGCAAGAACATGGAATACAGCTATGCAGACGGCGACCTGTATTATTTCATGGACTCTGAGACCTACGAGCTTGTTCCTATCGACAAGAGTGTTCTTTCAGACGGCTTCAAGTTTGTTAAGGAAAACATGGTTTGCATCGTTTCTTCCTTCAAGAACAAGCCCTTTTCCGTTGAGCCGCCCAACTTTGTTGAGCTTGTAATTACGGAAACCGATCCCGGCTTTGCAGGCAATACCGCGACAAACGCGACAAAGCCCGCAACTGTCGAAACAGGCGCCGAAATCAAAGTTCCCCTGTTCATTGAGCCGGGCGAACGCATTAAAATCGATACCCGCACCGGTGATTATCTCGAGCGTGCAAAGGGCTAAGCGTACATCGAATAATTTCGGTTAAAACAGTAAGAATAAACCATTGAAGCGCCGGACATATCGCTGGACGAGTGTTCGGTGTTTCACCTGAGTACCTAAGGAGGGTAAAATTATGACAACATCTGAAAAAGTAGCATATCTCAAAGGACTTGCAGAAGGTCTGGGACTCGACAAGGAAAACAAGCAGGATAAGCTTCTTTCCGCAATCATCGATGTTTTGGAAGCTGTTGCTCTGGATATCGAGGACCTCGAAGAAAACGCACTTGACCTCGGCGACGAAATCGACGCAATATCCGATGACCTTGCCGCTGTTGAAGCAATTGTTTATGATGAAGACGAGTGCTGCTGTGACGGCGACTACGACGATGATTGCTGCTGCGGCGGTGACCATAACCACGATGACGAGCACGAGTGCTGCTGCGGTGGCGACCACCATCACGAAGCCGAGCACGAGTGTTGCTGCGGACATCACCACAGCGAGCCAGTTTTCTACGAAGTTACCTGCCCTGCCTGCGGAAAAACCATTACAGTCGACGAGGAAGTACTTGCACTCGGAAAGATTCAGTGCCCCAGCTGCGGCGAAATGCTGGAGTTCGATATGGACAGCATCGAATACGAAGACGAAGCTCCCGTCAAGGAATAGTCGAGCATAATATTTTTCAAGGGTTGTTCCTAGCGAGCAACCCTTGTTTTTTTAATGTTTACTGAGATTCCCCTGTTATTTTATGTCTGTGCCGATATAATTTATCAAATTATAATAGTTTCCCTTTATTTTGACAAAATCTAATGTTATAATAATACAATCTCCGCAAGCAGATATTATTTTTGGTTTAATACATATGTCATAACGCCGCTGAGCGGCTATGACATAGTCTCCGCAAGCGGACATTATATTTGATTTAACACATATCATAACGCCGCCCTGCGGCTATGACTAATTATGGAGGTGAGCTAAATGCTATTTTTACGAGCTTGTGACAAATCAGATATACCAAACGCAGCGCAAATGCTGTGTCGGGTATATGCCGAGGCCCCTTATAACGAAAATTGGCCGCTTGAACGCGCCGAAAAACGCATTGCATCATATTTATCCGGATCAAACTGTCGTGGATATTCGCTGATTGTTGAAACTCAAGTAATCGGCTTTCTATTCGGCAGAATACTGGTCGGAGCAAAATGCAGCAATTTCTATGTAGACGAAATCTTTGTTCATCCCAACTACCAGCGAAAGGGCTGTGGCAGCATGGCTCTTAACGCTCTCCATGAAGAGCTGAAAAAAGATTGTATTTTCAAAATAGAGCTGCACACCTTAACCGAGGATGTAAGCTTTTATGAGAAAAACGGCTTTGTCAGATCTGCCTATGCCAACATGGAAAAGGCACTTTAACCAGCTTGCAAACTGCTTGAAAAAACTTAACAGAATAGCACGGGAACTTAACTTTACGTTGAGTCCTCGTGTTTTTTTATGCGGTTTCGGTGCTTTCTGTCCGTCGTATTCTATAAGCAAGGCAATCGTTTTCTGTTTAGAATTACGGCTTGCTTTTATGCGAGAAAAAGGATTATAATTTAATCAATTAATAATCCATTAAGTTATTAGGAGTTTCCATGAGAAAAAAAATCGAAAACGAAATTATTTTAAGCGCTGCGCTACGCGTGTTCTCACGCTTCGGCTACAGAAAAACCACGCTGGAGGACATAGCAGGAGAGCTGGGCATGACCGCAGCGGGAATATATGCTTATGCGGAGAGCAAGCGTGAGCTTTATGAACAGACCGTTGCCTTTGCAATGCTCCGCTGGCAAAACAAAGTGCGACTGGCTGTTGACAACGAAAAATCAGCAAGCGATAAATTCACCGTTCTTTGCAGTAGTGCGCTTAATTATCTGGCACAGGACAGCGAGTTTGGTTCGCTTCTCAAAAATGACCCCTCTATATTCCCCATGTTCCCCACTGTGGATCCATATGAAGAAATCAATTCCGCTTCCGTCGGCATAATTGCGGAAATTCTCTCTCTCGGAACAAAAACCGGCGAATTCCGTGAGCTCGACATTAAAACCGTATCAGAGCTTGTTTTCGCCATGTATAAAAGCTTCATTATCCACGCTTACGTGCAGGACGAGGTGGAGTACGTCGAAAAAAACCTTCCACAAACTCTTGACCTAATTATTCACGGCATCCATAGGAACTAATGGCGGCGGCCCTTACCGCACCGTTATAAATAACAAACAGGTGAAAGGAGAACAGCAATGGTAAAATATCTTTCTCAAGAATGGCAGGAGGAGGTCGACAAGGAACTTCGCGCACATCTCTCTCCGGAGAAAATGAACAACATAAGCTCCTCCATGAACAATCGCTACCAAAACTGCCCCGGGGGCGGAAGCAAGTACTTTTTTGTGAGCTTTAAGGACGGCAAGGTTGACCAAGTTCTTGTTGGAGAGGGTGAAGGCCCGAAGGCAGAATTCTACATTTCCGGAGATTATGAGACTTTTGCGAGAATCTCGCGTGCCGAGCTGGGGTCACAAAAGGCGCTTATGGGCGGAATGCTGAAGCTAAAGGGTAATATGGTTAAGGCCCTGAAGCTGGCGTCGCTGTGCGACCGTCTGAACAAGATTGTCGCCACAATTGAAACAGAGTTTTAAGGAAGGGGCAGAAATATGAAATTTGAGAATAAGGGTCTTTACTATATCGACTACCCTGCACGCATTAAGGCCGTTCAGGCCGAAATGGCAAAGCAGAAAATTGACGTATATCTTGGAAGCCGCCTTCGTACAACTTCCTGGTGTACAGACGCCTTCTTCCCCTGGCGCAGCTTCATCGTAATCCCCTCCGAGGGTATGCCGACGGCCTTCACCTTCGTTATTGACGCGGCGCGTGCTCTTGATGACAGCTGGCTTGATGAGGACCACGTTATGGGCTTTGCCCCGATGGGCGGTCAAGACCAGATTACGCAGATATCCGACATGATAAACGAGCTTTTACCGCAGGGCGGACGTGTTGGTGTGGAAGCCGGAATGTCAAACTATCTGCCGGAGGGCTACCTTTCCTACTATGAATACAACGCTTTTAAAGCAGCCATGCCTGATTGCGAGTTCATCAACGCTCACGAAATCATCGACAGACTACAGATGATAAAGGATATCGGCACAATAAACCGCTTCCGTGAGGCCTCACGCATCGTTGATGTTGGTCACGAGGCAGTTCTGGCAGCCATTAAGGACGGCGGCTGGAAGGGCATGACGGAGTCCGAAGTCGGCGGAATCGCAGCGCTTGCTATGCGTAAAGCAGGAAGCGTTTGGGAATGGAGCTTTACCGGCGGAAACGAGATTGCCTGCGGCTACCGCACCGGTCTTGCAGGCGGTGCCTGCACCCCCGCCACCTGCAAAGAAGTTGTTGCCGGCGAGCCACTCATGGTCGATATTCACGCACTGTTCGGCCTTGCCTGCGGCGATCACACCCACAACTATTTGATTGGCCCAGCAACCGACCGTCAGCTTTGGCACGCCAAGAACTTCGTTGACATCGTTGCTCTAACGCTGAAGAGCTATCGTGCCGGCATTTCGCCTTCCTCCCTTGCTGAGGAAATGATGGTCTTTGCCGAGGACCGCGGCTTCTCCGATTACATGGTGCCGGGCTTCGAACACGGTATTGGTATGCTTGGTGACGAATGGCGCATCGGCCGTCACGATGGGCCTTTCCCCTATTGGACCGATCCTGACCATTGCTATCAGGAGAACGAGGTGCTCATATGCGCGATGCAGTACGCCTGCCCCGAAGAGGACATTGGCTTCCGTTATGAGAACCCGATACTTATCAAAAAGGATTGCTGTGAGTACATGAGCAAGTTCCCGCTTGCAGTCGAAGTTATACACTAACGAAAAAGAAGGTCAGCCGTTTTAAGGCTGACCTTCTTTTTCACATAAGCACCACGCACATCTGTCGCGGCAGGTGCTAATATATTTTTCTAAATCTGCAGCTTATATTGATTGGCAATTTCGTTTTTAGTATTCTTATTCTCATACATGAGCAGATCCACTTGATTAACAAATTCATCCGCCTTCAAGCGGGATTGGAAGTCATAAACAGCATAGCCTTGGGAGAAGCTCAGATTGAACGGGAACTCTTTGGAAGCATTTAGGATATCGGCATAATTGTTGATTCGTTTTACAGCCGCTTCCAAGCTATTTATATCGTACACCTCCAATAATATGCAGAACTCATCACCGCCGTAGCGCGCAACATAGTCCTTTGTACGCATACATTTTTTTAGCAATTGCGCTGCCGCCCGCAGCGCATTATCGCCCATTTCGTGACCATACTTATCGTTTATTTCCTTGAATTTATCAATATCAAGCATGATGAGCGAGAAAGTTCTGTTTTGTGAGGATTTCTTTATATTTTCTTTCAAAACCTCTTCTATCTTCTTCCTATTACACAGGCCAGTCAGGTAATCAGTATAAATAGTGTCGTCTTTCATGTTTAGCAGAACAATCAGCAAAGACAAAACGGCGGCGTTTATAACGAAGGCAATTCCATAAAAACAAATCTGTAATATCGTTCCTAAAAAAGGTGCAACGGGGAAAAATATTAGCGAAAACATCTGTTTCCTGTTAAACTCTTCTCTGTTACGTATAATCATTATTAAGGCAACCACCAGCAATGCGACTGTAAGCACCGATGAAAAAATGTAAAAGGGCCCTCTGTGGTAAATATTGCTGCTGTCAATATAATAATACCATCCGGTAAACTGCGAAGCGATTACCACGCCAGCGTTGATTATGTTAAGACCAATCAGCGGCAAAGTCAGCCTCTTTGTCTTTTCCTCACTATGATTGACTTGGTAATATACAAACGCAAACCATATCGTCGGTAAGACAGAATTAAGCAGAAACAGAAAAAAATTACCTGCATGATTTAGAAATGGATAGGCCGTTCCGACATGTCCGTCCATCCTGCCAAAAATGTCAAACACCAAAAGCAATATGGTTATTATCAGAATCCTAATATACAGCTTATGCTGATATGATTTAACTTCAATTCTGTCTAGCGAGTGTACGCAGAGAATTGCAAGCAACAAAATCGAAAAGCTATTTAAAATCATATTGCCCATGAAGTTCATATTATGCTGCCTCCTCTTTAGACCATTTCTTCTATAATATAGCCGAAACTCGCATTAATCAAGATTTTTCGACAAGCATTTGCAAATCACGCTTGCAAATATTTACCAGTATTTGTCATTATTTGTATTAACACTGTTCTTATCGTTGCTCGAAACGCTCTTTCAAATAATTATATTAAATATTATATTAATTTTTTTAATTATATTATTAATTATTTTAAGTTTTTGTATTGACATCTTCCATACGGAGGTATATATTCTAGCCATCAAGAACACTTGCGGAGGTGTAACAATGAAATATAAAGCTCCGGGCAAATGTCCCGTATGCGGAGAAAGACTCTCAATTACAAAGCTTGGCTGTCCGAAATGCTCGACTGCCATTGAAGGCGATTTTCAGCCATGTGAATTCTGTCGTCTTCCCGAGGAGGACCTCGATTTCGTAAAGGTGTTCGTCAAGTGCCGAGGCAACATCAAGGATGTCGAAAAAGAACTCGGAATTTCATATCCCACTGTGCGCGGCAAGCTGGATTCAGTCATTCGAGGTCTCGGCTTTGAAGTATCTGTTAAGGAATCAACGCAGGATAAGGAACTGAAGGAAAGCGCCAGAAACGAAATTCTTGACCTTTTGTCAAAAGGCGAAATCACAGCTAAGGAAGCAACCGAAAAGATTAAAAATTTATGACTAATAGGAGGTCTTAAAAATGAGTGAGCAATTGAAAATTCTTGAAATGATTGAAAACGGACAAATAACAGCCGCAGAAGGCATGGAGCTTATGGACGCGCTGAAGTCAAGCGGTGCGGCAACAGCTACTGAGAACGGAGCAACTCTATTATCCACAGCAAAACCCAAATACAAATTTCTTAAAATCAAAGTCACCTCCGACAACAAGACCGTGAATGTCAACGTCAACATTCCCATTCGGCTGCTCACCACTATCGGAGAGATTGCCGGAAAAGTTACAGCTTACATTCCGGCAGACGCGAGAAGCCAAATGGAAGCCAAGGGAGTTGATATCTCGACCATCGATTTTGGAAGAATAATCGAAGATGTGCTTGACGGCACGCTAGACGACCCCAACATTGTTGATGTGGAAGCTTGGGATGAAGAGCATCACGCTATGGTCAAGGTAAGGGTCTATGTCGAATAGCGGCTTGCGAATTGTGTGGTTTAAGCTGCGTACGGAAAACGGGAAGAAGTTTCGGCTTTTCTTCCCTATTTCCCTTAATGTTTTTCGGGAGCTGCTGGATAGCTTTGACGACTTAATAACCGTAGTATGCTTATTTACGCCGAAGACTTTTGCGCCGGGCGCCAGCGTTCCTGTTCGTGCCGTGAAGGATGTCACAGAGATGCTAATTCAGCTTCTCGGCTCAATAACCGATGACGGGCCCTATGATCTTGTGGATGTTTCTGCCGACAAGGTAAGAGTTTCAATAAAAATCAGATAGCATATCTCTAAAATCCGCGAAAGGAGTGATTATCTTAATGTCAAAACTATTTCTAAAATACTTATCCATTATTTTTTCAATATACATTGTTTCAAGAATACTCAGTACCGTTTACATAGGAAGCAGTATAGCAATCCTCGTTATGGGGCTGGTGCTATTGCTGGTTAATCTTGTTATTAAGCCAATTCTGCTTTTAATTTCGCTGCCGGTCAATCTTCTGACCTTTGGACTATTCAGCTTTGTCGTGAATGCGCTGACGATTTTGATTGCCGCCGGTCTTGTCCCGGGAATTAGCATGGGCGGTTTTTGGAGTGCAATGCTTACCGCACTTTTCATTGTCATCTTCAACAATCTGCTTATTGATATGAATAAGCCCACGAAGCGCCGAGAGTAAAAATAGCGATTTTACAGAGCAAGATCTGAGATTCAATTCAGTATCGAATCTCAGATCTTGCTCTGTATTTTTTTGTGCAACCCTGTGCGATGTACTTTTATCTTCGGTAAGCTCAATGTTGGGTTGAGGAATTATAGGATGTCGTATAGACCCATTTCTTCGAAAATGCCAATAAACTTTATTAGCCAGGCGGGAAATATCTTGTTTTTTGGATATACAAGCTGATAATTGCAGCTCATATCAGTGCCGGTTATCTCACATATATGCAAGGAGTCTTTAATATTATTCTTTTTGGCAACACGTGGTAATTGTTGCAGTCGCCCCTGCGCGGACTCATAATTCAGGAAATTCTTCGTTTCATGGGCAGCATCGAGTGTTTTTCTGGCATATAGCATCAGCATTTCACCCGTCGGAGTAAGCTTTAGCCGATGGTTTTTGCGTTCAAAGAGAACCGCCTTATATGTGCGTTCCATCTCGCTGATATCCTGACTGATGGACGGCTGAGTCATATAAAGTGCCTTTGCGGTCTTGCTCATACTGCCTGTTTCCGCAACCGCAAGAAATATCTTAAGATTTCGAAGCGGCATTTTAAGCCCCTAAAATGACTTTATTAAAGGAAGGCAAGATAATTAACCGGCAGATAGAGCTTAGCTACTATTACCCTCAAGATCAGCGCTGTCCGCAGTAGGCGTTCGCGTTGTGTTTGGTAGAGATGGTCGATGGAGCGTTATTTCCAACGCAGTCCATGTAATTGAGTAAGGGATCCGCAAATGGCGGTTCTCTTTTCCTATTACATCACCATCTGCTGCGATTCGGAGTGGTCATGTACCGGGACAACCGATGTGTCGTTGCGGATAATATAGGATTTATCGTCATTGATAACAGAAACCCCTGATGTTCCAGAAGATCGGCAGCGTAGACTTCAAAATCAAAGCAGTCGGCGAGAAAACTCTCACCACGGAAGTAACCGCACTGCTGAAGCTCCCGCATGGCGTAATCGTGAGAGTCTTCTGCGGGGGAAAAAGTCATAGCAGCTCAGGTTCTGACTTAAGTCCACAGCATCCGAGAGAATACGGCACCCCTCGTTCTCTATGCCAATGGCCAAATGTCCACAACCAAATAAGGTAAATTCAGCAACCTGATTGTCTTAAATATATACGCAATATTCTACTGATGGGCTTTATTGTTGTTACTATTTAAGATCAGGCCATTTCCAAAAAGCTCTTTACATATTCTTTCAATTTAAAAGAAAACATGAGATTGAATACTGCATTACCGTCGTCAAACTCTTCATTAATCATAGCTTTTATTTTCTTCAAGCGATAGAACAATGTGTTTTTATGAATATGCAATTCATTAGTAATTCTAGGTATGTCTTTCATATAGAACAAATATAAATACAGTGTTTGGACAAGTTCTTGATCAGAAGGCTCGTGGCTTTCAATCATTTTCAGCAGTCCCGGATGACAGAAATCCCTTAAATCTATATTTTCGGCGCATATTTCAAGGGCATGAAAAACGACGTAGTCACTATAGTATTCGATTCTCTTCTCGGATAATCTTCTGGACAGTTCAAGACTTTTTTTGGACTGAAAATAATACTTATGCATTTCAGCGGGATTTGAAAACACATTGCTGATTCCCATTCGCAACTCATTTTGCTCCAAAAAGGAGAGAAGATTGTCTTCTGTATTCGAGAACAAAGCTTCGCCCTTTCTCCGGCTTACCAATAAAACAATTTCTTGCTTGTAACATACGGATATGCTGTCTTTTATCAGCATTCGCAGAGAAGACTGCGTACCGGAAGAAAACTGGAAATTGGTTTTTTCACCATTTTCCTTTTGGGCTATAACTGTGTATAATTCTTCATCTAATGTCTTATCAAGGCTTCGCAAGCGATTAATTATTATTTTTTGATCGGTCAATCTCTGCTCAATCAAATCAACAAGCAAAGACTCATACATTACTCCGTGGTTTTGAATGAAGTGTTCATTTTTTTGCAATTCTATTGATGTCAGCTTAACTAGCTGATTTACGTATTCCGCGTCATTTTCGCCAAAAGGTTTGTTTATTCCATAGACGGCAAAATAAGCTACTACCGTGCCGTTAATCTTAACCGAAGAATCGATCCATCCATAACCAACTTCTACGCCATGCTCATGATTTGTGCTTGGACCTGACACAACAGGATATTGACTTTGGCAAATAATACTTAGGCGTTTGCTCGTTTTCAATAATCGGATTGTCTGTTCGTCCATATATCCGATTTTCACATTTTCTATCAGCTTGTTATCTCCCGCAGCAAGGTTTGATGAGGCTGCCAAGCGCTTATAGCTAGTGTCCAATATTGTTATAGGGTTTCCCAAAATATCGCTGCCTAAACCCTTGAAAAGCTTGACCAAGGTTGGCCAAATGCCCTCCTTCATTGTCATCATCACCACAATTAAAAGAATTCCCAAAACGAGATTGTGTCCGCCTGTGACCGAAATCGCGCCTCTCGCCCATTCCTGAAGAGCAATAAGAATGAAGCCGCCGACGACAGGGCCCATTATTGTTCCGCAGCCGCCAATATAAGAGCCAAGGAGGATGGAGTTGCTGAGCGTTGAATCAAAGCTTGCCGCAGGAGTTACATGAAGGCTGTAAAGTGCATACAGTCCTCCAGCGAGTCCAGCTATAGCCGCTCCGATTACAAGAGCAACGGTTTTTGTTCTGTAAATATTAATTCCAATCATCTCTGCCGCTTCCGGAGCGTCGCGTACAGCGATAAATCGAAGCCCGATATCCTTGTTTACAAGCCAAGCAACAAATAGCACCGTAAGAACGGTTACCGCAGCGATAACGAGATAAAGCAGCGTTGGATTGACCGAGGATATGAATATACCTTTGTTTGAAAACAGTGCCTCCGAGTTTTTGAATACACTAAGGAAAATTACCCCAAGTCCAAATGTGCCGATTAAAAAGGAGAATCCTCGAATTCGCAGCAGCGGGTATGACATAATCAATGCGAACAATGCGCTGATAATCGGTGCAAGCACGACCAATATTGCAATCGGTATGCCCAATCCGTAGCCTTCAGAAAGTCCGATTGTATATGCCCCAATACCGAAGAAAACGGCATGACCGAAGGAAATTTCGCCAACGTATCCACCCAGCAGATTCCATCCCTGTCCCGCAATTATGAAAAGACAGATATACACAATAAAGTTTGCCGTGTGGCTTGTCCCGCCAATCAAGACATAGGCCGCGTAAGCGGCGAATATCGCCAAGCCTATCAAAAGACGTTTTTTAAAGCTCATATTCATCTATGCCTCCTTCTGACCGAAAAGTCCCGTAGGCCGGATGACAAGAATTAGCAGCAGCGCCATATACAGAACGGCCTGATTCAGTCCCGGAATCCACAGATAGCTTGTAAGCGACTGAATAATGCCCATAAGCAAGCCCGCGACTATTGCGCCCTTCAGGTTGCCCATGCTTCCGATAATAACCGCCACCCAGCCGAAGAAAGTAAGTTCAAAACCATAAGCGGGTCCAAGCTGATTAGTCAGCGTAAAGAACATTCCCGAAACCGCAGCAAAAACCGTTGAAATCCCGAAGGTCACAGCGCAAACCTTTGAAAAGTTGATTCCTGTGAGCTGTGCGGTAGTGCGGTCACTGCTGCAGGCGCGAATCTTCATGCCAAGGCTTGTCCTGCGAAGAATTATCTCAAGCCCCACGACCATGACGAGCATTACGCCCAAAGCCAACAAATGAACAACCGGAATTCGAATTTCTCCGACAGCAATGGTTGCATTACGGTATGCGACGTTAAGCGTTTTGTACTGTCCGCCAAAAAGTATGTATTCCATCGCCATAATGCACATTCCCAGGCCCCACGAAACCATTACCTGCCCCTGATATCTGCCCTTCCAAATAGGCAGCTTCATAAACGGGTTCATAAAAACGCTTTGCACTAAATAACCTATGCCGAAAAAAACCGGCATGCATATCAGCATTGTGATGAAGGGGTCGATGTGCAGATAGGTATAAAGCAGGTAACAGATATAGGCGGATAGCACAACCAAATCGCCGTGGAGAACCGAGCAAATGTTAAGCCTCCCGAAAATAAGCGTAAATGACAGTCCGAGCATCGCATAAATCGCACCCGTTCCGATGCCGCCGACAAGCGACTGCAAGAAGCCTGTTAAGTCCATGGTTTGCTCTCCCTCCCGAGCGTTTTTTGGTGTTTAGTCATTTGAAAACACTTCCATTTGAAGCGGCGTTACCTTCATACCGTTTACCGGAACAAAGTCCTGAGAGCAAGTCGACAATGCGACTATGCAATCCTTGAGCGCCATAAGCTCAACATAATCCCCCGGCTTTGAAAGCGGGTCTTCAATTGTATAATCGCCGTTTTCATCCATGTGATTGTTCATAAACCAGTTAATCGGGTCGGGAATGTCGTCCGTAAAGATACTGAAGCGCTCAAGCGCTTTGCAAAGATTGTCATGGCAGTTCGGATGATTCTCAACGCCGAAGTCCACCTTATACCTGTAGTAATCGCAGGCAGGAAAGAAAAAGTCGTGTTTGCCGACTGTATCGGCGGTGAACTGCATCAGATGGTTCCTCCTGTTGCTGTACAAAAAATCACCGATTTTTAGCCGAATACTTGATAATGACGAGCGCATATGTACTGGCGAAACATACTCACTCAGATCCTCGGCGTTATAGCAGATAAAATCTCCAACCTGCTTGCCCTCCACATCCGTAATTCTAAGAGTCTGTCCCTTGTCAACCGTCAGACTCGCTGCCGAATACGGGGGTATAATTATCTTTTCGATTAAAGTAGCCATTACTACAATCCTTTCTTAGGCGAAATACGCGCTGTTTAGTCTATTTTTCCAGAAGTGCAACGGCTCTTATAGGAGAGCCCGTTCCGGCACGAATTCTAAGCGGAAGTCCAAAGTAAATAAAGCGCTTACCTGCAACCTTGCCAAGATTTCTCATGTTCTCGGTATTCGTCATGCCGTATTTGCCGCATACCCAATGACCTGAAAAATCAAGGTCGTCCGGTGTAAGGTCAATCGCAGAGGCATCGACCCCTATATTGACAACGCCCTTCTTGGCAAGGTACTCCGTTGCATCGTATGAAAGCCCGGTGTAAGGCTCCATATAGCCCTTAATATCGCCCTTTGCGTACGTGCGGTCATAGTGACCGGTGTACATGAGGAATATGTCTCCCTTTTCGATTGTCAGGCCTGCTTTCTCAACAGCTTTTTCAATGTCCTTTACCTCGATGTAATCCGGATAAGTCACACTCGTCAAATCAACGCAAATAGCGCTGCCGTAAAACAGCTTCATGTCCATATTATCAATCGTCGGGCCTTCGGGGTTGTACTCCCAGAC
>JAGPMA010000042.1 GCA_018053145.1 Oscillospiraceae bacterium
TTTTATAACGTCTTTCTTTGACGTTTTCAAAAGCCCTAAATTTCTGGTGCTTATTTGCATAAGCTGTCAAAACTATGATTTATAGTTTTGCCATACATTGTTTAATTTACAAGGTACACTTGCCGGTCTTTCGACCGACCCGCTTTTACCGCGGAGTTATATAGTAGCACATTTGTTCTACTCTTGTCAAGGACTTTCTTCGGCTTTCACCGCTCTTTTCCTTTGCCCCCGTGGCGAGAGCTTGTTTATAATAACACCTCATCTGCCCCTTGTCAAGCCGTTTTTGCGCTCTTTTTTTCCCTTTTTGCACTTTATTTTACATTCGGTTTTCACCCCCTAAATATAGTATTAGTCTTCCTTGTTTTTTACCCTATACTGTATTTTCAGAAAGAAGACAAATACATATTAAAAAGAAGACGCATCTTTCGATGTGTCTTCTTTTAATATAAATCATATGATGTATCAACTAGCAGCTGCAGTTCTTACGGCCTTCGAAAAGATATCTGCGACATCCATTTTTTCATAGGTTTTTGTGAACTTGACAGTGCTTTCATTCGCCCAACTATCAGTTTCCGCGGTAAACAATTCCTGCGCAACATAATAGGCCAGTGTTGTCATCTCGGTTTCGCTTGTATATTTAACCGCAGCGTCCGCTTTAAGCGGCAAGCGTAGAATTATATGATAACCGTAGTCTGTTTCGACAATGTCTGATACTTCATATTCGCCCAATGAGGCTACGGCTGCGTCAAAGGTGCTGTCGTAAGTGCCATCACCTGATACAAAGGTGTAGCCATCTGTATAATAAGCCGCGCCGGGATCAGTGCTGTACTCTGAAATAAGCTCGTTAAATCGCGTTTCAAGCGCTGTTTTGTCTTTAATAGCTTTAAGTTCTTTTATAATGCTCTCTGCAGTAGCTTTGTTCGCAGAAAGCTGATCATCCGGCAGGGCAGCCCCGGCGTCATCCTTTGAGGAAATCAATATGTGCTTTGCACGCACATATCCCATATCTTCCGCTTTTTGAAGCACCTCTGCTTCGTTGATATTTTCGCCATTTGCTCCGAACATTTTTTCCTGTATACGCTCATAAAGCATGCTGACCTCGTTAATATGGTCATAAAGGTCCTTGGAGAGGAATGCTTTTTTAAGATATTCAATAAAGGTTGCTTCGTCGCCGTTTCCGTAGTTTGTAACATTGTTATCCCAGACGGTCTGGAGCTCCGCACGGTCATTTTCTGTGAGTTCAAGCCCCATATCCCCTGCTTTACTTTGAAGTGCGCAGTAATGCTTAACAGTGTCAAGAGCATTTTCCATTACATATTCGCGGTTTGTCTTTCCTTCTGCAAAGCTGCAATCCGCATCCCAATCAGTAATATCCCCATAGTTATTTTCCATATTGCTAACATCGTATTCGTACCAATAGAACAACTCGCCCCATGTAACATCTATTCCGTTAACCGAGAGCATGACCTCGTCGGGATCATATGATTCATAAGCCGGAGTGTAGTCCTTAGTTGTTTCCGAAGTATCGGTAGCTTCAGGCGAGGCACTTGCCGCTGCATCCTCGGAATAAGAGTGAAGCTTGCTGCTCTGGCAGCCTGAAAAGAGACCTAAGCAAACCGCAACCGCAAGGACAATTGTAAGTAGTTTGATTTTCATTGTGTTCTCCTTATTATAATGTATATTAAATACATTGCTGAATTTGAACCGTAAGGTTATCGGTCTTGCTGTTTTCGAGCATATCGATCTGTCCTTGGTTTCTCGGCGGCACAAAATTCCTATTGATAATAGCACAGACCCGCCCGAGGAACAAGTCGTAATTTGTAAACATTATTCTAACGAAACGCTTGCCTGCACCACATTGTAATCGGCGACGAACTTTCTTGCCGTTTCAATGATTCTCTTTCCCGAGCGAAGGCGAAGGCTGATACAGGGCTTTGTTCCCGCTTCTACCTTAACGCGTCCCTTGTATTCCGGTTGTACGTATAATGCGGACACAAGCTCCATGTTAAAATCAGCAAATGTAAAGCGTAGGAAGCCTGCTTTTTGAGAAATTTCGCTTATTCCAACGCCCTCTGCTTCGCCTCGCAGCAACGCAACGTGAATGAGTGCATTAACGCTTGAAGGCGGCTCACCAAATCTGTCGATGAGCTCATCCGTGAGGTCGTCTGCCTCCTCCTCAGTTCGTATCATCGCTATTCGTCGGTAAAGATCCATGCGCTGCTCGGAACTTTCAACATAGCTGTCCGGAATATTCGCTGAAACGGCGAGGTCTGCGCTGCAAGATGTATGAACTCGCGGTTTCTCTCCTTTTTCCTCTAAAACTGCCTCTTCAAGCAACTTAATATACAAATCGTATCCTACATCGATAAGATGGCCGCTCTGTTCCGCTCCAAGAAGGTTCCCGGCGCCGCGGATTTCAAGGTCGCGCATTGCGATTTTAAAGCCCGAATTGAACTCCGCGAATTCTCGGATCGCGGATAGACGCTTCTCCGCAATCTCGGTTAACACCTTGTCCTTACGAAAGGTGAGATAGGCGCTCGCCCGTCTTGATGAGCGTCCAACTCTACCCCGAAGCTGGTGCAACTGGGCAAGCCCAAGTCTGTCGGCATCCTCAATAATGAGTGTATTTACATTTGGTATGTCTATTCCGGTTTCAATGATTGTTGTGCAAACCAAAACCTGAGTGTCGCCGGAAACCATACTTTCCATAACGCCCGATAGCGCCTCTTCATCCATTTGTCCGTGTCCTACAGACACAGATACATCCTCTAGCATTTTTTTAAGGCGTGAGGCTGTGCGTTCAATGCTCTCTATTCGGTTGTGAATATAGTAAACCTGCCCCCCACGAAGAATCTCGCGCTTAATAGCGTCGCTCACAACACCCCAGTCATGTTCCATTACATATGTCTGTACGGGCTGTCTATCCTGCGGTGGCTCTTCGATTGTAGACATGTCTCGAAGTCCCGAAAAAGCCATGTTAAGAGTGCGTGGAATTGGTGTTGCCGACAGTGTAAGACTATCTACCTGTTTACTCATTTCCTTCAAACGTTCTTTATGTGTAACACCAAAGCGCTGTTCCTCATCGACGACAAGAAGCCCAAGATTTTTAAATTCAATGTCCTTTTGAAGCAGTCTATGAGTGCCGATCACAAGGTCTGCCTTTCCATTTTTCATATCAGCAATTGTCTGCTTGACTTGAGCCGGAGTGCGGTAACGGTTCAATAGATGTATACTTACCGGGAAGCCGTAAAATCTCTGCAAAGCGGTCTGGAAATGTTGCTGGGCGAGCACGGTGGTCGGAACAAGAATCGCCGCTTGCTTGCCGTCTAATACGCATTTCATCACAGCACGAAGGGCAACCTCAGTTTTCCCGTAACCCACATCTCCGCATAAAAGCCTGTCCATAGGAAGTTCTCTTTCCATATCCTGCTTTATCTCTGAAATACAACGCAGTTGATCATCCGTCTCCTGATAGCCGAAATTTTCTTCAAATTCTATCTGCCAAGGAGAATCGGGGGCGAATGCGTGACCCTTCAACTTCTGTCTCTCGGCATAGAGCTGAATAAGTCCCTTTGCCAGCTCTTTAGTCGCCGCCTTTGCGCGAGCTTTAGTTTTTGTCCACTCGGCGCCACCCATTTTAGTAAGTTTAACGGGCCGGTCCTCACTGCCTCCAATATATTTTGAGACCAAATCCAGTTGGGTTGCCGGGACATAAAGGCAGTCCGTACCCGCGTAGCAGATTTTTACATAGTCTTTATCAATTCCGTCAACAGGCATTTTAAAAATCCCGGCAAAGCGACCTATACCGTGGTATTCATGAACAACAAGGTCGCCCACGGAGAGGTCGGCATAGCTTAAAATGCCCTGCCTGTCTTTTAACGCTTTTTTCTTTTTTAACTTACGCAAACCACCTTGAACTATCTGTGTATCTGTTAATACCGCTAGTTTCCCATCCGGGTATTCGTATCCCGTCGAGAGAGCCCCAACGGAGATTACGCAGCTCCCCTCCGGAGGGAGCTTTTTAAGTTCGGTGTCAAGCGAGGTTTTAACACCTTTGCCGACAAAATAGTCGCACAGCAGCTCTGCGCGGCGTTTGTCTGAGGCCAAGACAACTACGCTGTATTTTTGACTAACATAGTGTTTAACATCCTCAATTACCGTTTCCGCGCTTCCTCCGTAGGATGGAAGCTGCTTCACGGTTGCGGATACGATGCTCTTCGGCTCAACCGGATATCGACCCGAGGTGAAGTTGTCCGCCATTACAAGATCGAAATTACGGAGCTTCTCTCCCGCCATTTCCCAAGGCATGAAAAACTGCGCGGTTCTTCCATAGATAAGCCCACTTTCAAGCAGTATGTTCAAATCCTCTATGTGCTGCTTAAAGAACGTCACCGTTGTCTCGGTGATTTTTCCCGGCTTATCAAGAAAAACTAACGCATCCCGCGGAATGTAGTCGATAGCTGTTACGAACTCTGGATAGATGAGTGCGGCGTATCTGTCTGAAGCTGCAATGCTTCCTGTTTCAGCAAACTTTTCCGCATCCTCACGCAACGTGTCCGCAAGCTTTAAGTTGCCGCGTTTAGTTGCCTGTTTTATTTGCTCATGAAGCTTATCAAGAAGGATATCTCCATCACCTAAAGCCGGTATTATTTCTCTTGCCGGAAGAATTTCGCAGCTTTCTAGGCGTTCTGTTCTCCGCTGACTTCCTGTATCGAAGAAGCCCATGGAGTCTACCTTGTCCCCCCAGAACTCGCATCTAACAGGGCTGTCATAGGCCGGAGAGAAGAAATCAAGGATTCCGCCTCTCCGCGAAAACTGCCCTGCCCCCTCAACCTGTAAGCTTCGATTGTAACCACACGAAAGGAGTGCGTTTTCAACCGATTCCGGAGAGCAGATCTTTGCGTCCTCAATCCTAAATACGCTCGCCTCCAGTGCTTCTGGAGGAATTGTACGCTGTATCAGTCCCATAACTGTACATATTACAACTGGAGCTTTGTTTTGTTTAAGCGCAAAAAGGGTTTTTATCCGTTTTTGTTCGCTGTCACGCGAAACACCTTCCGTCCCATAAAAATTCATGTCTCGGGAAAATAGTGTCTCACAAGACTCTTCAAGAAAAAGCTCAAGATCGCGCTTTAGGTTTTCAGCCGCCGTTTCATCCGAGCAAATTATAACCAGCGGTCTGCCTGTTTTGATTCTTAAGCCGGCGGCTATATTGGCCCTGCTTGTTTTACCAGGCCCAACGATAAGGGCAGGCAAAACGCCTCCTTCCACATAGTTGGGCAGGAGCTTAAGGTTTTTGTCATTAAATACAGCCTTTGCTAAGGTGCGCATTTTGTGTCCTTTCAGTATGAGTTTATACAATAGTCTATTTTTTGGACATGCAGAAATATCCCCGAATGCAATACATACCCGGAGTGTCTATATATTACGCCATTGCTTTGTCGAAAGCAAGTTAAAATATGAATATAAGAGCTATACAATATAAATATTTATGTATAAAATATACTTGTAAAACTGGCTGATTTTTGCTATAATAAATTGATTATAGTGTCAATATATCCTTTAAGAAAAAAGGTGATTAAAATCTTGATGAATTCAGTCAACGACATTTGGAATAACATAATTAGCCTGCTTTCCACAGAGCTCACCAGCACCTCCATAAACACCTGGTTTTCGGATTGCAAGCCCGTTGATATCTCGGACACGCGCCTTGTAATATATACTCCGACAGAGTTTAAACGCAACATTATAACTCAGCGCTTTGCCGGAGCTATCACCTCTGCCTTAGCAGAGCTATTTTCTTGCCCGTTTGATTTACTGGTTCTTGCAGAGGACGAGCTTGAGGATTATGAGCAGACCTCCGAAACGGATGACAGTCTTCCAGAGGTCGCAGGCTACACCTTCGATAAATTTATCGTTGGAAACTCAAATAAGTTTGCGCATGCCGCGGCAGTTGCGGTTGCCGACATGCCTGGCGTTGCCTATAACCCACTCTTCATCTATGGTAACTCTGGTTTGGGCAAAACCCACCTTCTGCTTTCCATCGGACAGAAAATTCACGAGAGCGACTCCTCCTCAAAAATCGCCTATGTAAAGGGCGACGACTTCATTAACCAAATGGTTCAGTCCATCAAGGACAATACTCAGGAGGAGTTCCGTAACAAATATCGCTATGTCGATTTGCTGCTTGTGGACGATATTCAGTTTATTGCGGGAAAAATCGGTGTGCAGGAGGAGTTTTTCCATACCTTCAACAATCTTTACGAAGCCGGTAAACAAATTGTTATTACCTCCGACCGTCCACCTATGGAAATGGTAAAACTTGAAGACAGGCTGCGCACACGCTTTGAGGGCGGTCTTATGGCAGACATTCAACCTCCCGATATGGAAACCCGCATGGCAATCATCCGTAACAAAGCAGCTCAGCTTGGTATGGGTTTACCTGATGACGTGGTAGAATACATAGCTGACACAATAAAGTCCAACATCCGCCAAATTGAAGGAGTTGTTAAGCGACTAACTGCCTATAACTCAATTTTAAACGACGAAATGAATATCGGCTCCGCCAAACGTGCCATAAAAGACGTTATCCGTGTTGGAGAATTCGTTCCCACTCCAGACATAATCATTGAAGAAACTGCTCGCTACTATTCCCTTGAACCTGTTGATCTCCGTGGTCAACGCCGATCAAAAAACACGGCTATGGCTCGCCAGATTTCTATGTATCTAATGCGAAGTCTTACAAATCTCTCTCTTAAGGACATAGGCGAGCAATACGAGGACAGAAATCACTCCACCGTTTTAAGCTCAATACGTAAGGTAGAGGAACTGATAATAAAAGACGCTTCTATTGGCATAACTATTCGCGATATTACAAGCAATATTAACACCTCTCACGGCCAATAACATCCCAAATCGTTATTTCTTTATTCTTTCAACTTTTTATTGTGGATTGATGAAAACAACACTGTTTAAAATTATAAGACTTTTTAATATTCTATCACAGTGTTGATAACTTCTGTTTTTTGAACATTTTTTTAAACATCTTTTTATCAGTCTTTTCAAAGACTTAAACCACTTTTCAACAATTTTTTGTACTACTACTATTACTACTAACTAATCTTCTATATATCTTTCTATTTAATATTATCTTAATACCAAAATGTAAAATAACGGAGGAACTCATAAATGAAATTTACCTGTGAAAAATATCTTCTTCAAGCGGCTGTTGTAATAACATCCCGTGCCGCTGCGTCAAAAAGTCCTAATCCGTCTTTGGAAGGACTACTTATAGAGGCCGTGGATGGAGTAAAAATTACAGGCTATGACCTTATTAAGGGCATATATACTAACTTTGCAGCTGATGTTGCAGAACCCGGGTCCGTTATTATATCCGCAAGACTGTTTGATAGCATTATACGCAGTTTGCCGGATGATATTGTAACCATTTCAACAGACGACAACAATATGACAAGAATTACATGCGGCAACGCTGATTTTTCAATAATGGGTATGTATTCCGAGAGCTATCCGGAGCTTCCTTCTGTTGAACATCAAAAGGCTGTTTCAATTCCACAAAAAACGATGAAAGAAATGATTAATCAAACCATTTTTGCTGTTAGTGATAATGAAGCAAGGCCTGTTTATACAGGTGCTCTTTTTGAAATTGAAGGCAACAAACTTACAGTCGTAGCAGTAGATGGTTATCGCCTTGCTCTACGCCGTGAAAGTCCTGAATCCTCAGATATGAATGATTGCAGCTTTATTGCGCCTGGAACTGCTCTTTACGACCTTGAAAAAATGTGCTCAGACGCGGAAGAAACGGTTAAAATAGTTGTAGGAAATAAACATATTTCCTTTTCAGTTGGTAACTGTGTTCTTATTACAAGAAGGCTTGAAGGTGAGTTTTTAGATTATAAAAAAGCTATACCTACCGAATACTCATATAAAGTTATAGTTGACCGCACAAAGCTATTAAAAGCAGTTGACCGCGTTTCTCTGATAATTGACGACAGAATAAAAAATCCCCTACGCTGTATTTTTGGGAAAAACAAATTGAGCATGTTTTGTGCAACAACAATTGGTAAAGGTGAGGATATATGCGAATACGAGGGTGATGGAGCAAATTTAGAAATTGGATTTAACAACCGATATCTTCAAGACGCACTAAAGGCTGCGCCTGCAGACAAACTCGAAATTTGCCTTAATTCAGGTTCATCACCTTGTGTTATTGTTCCGGAAAACGGAAGTGATAAGTTTCTATATATGATTTTACCTGTCAGATTAAAGGCATAAAAATAAGTCCAAAATAGTGACCGCTTGTTTTTTGGTCATTTGCGCCTTAAGCGCCTCGAAAGGAAGGTTCATATTTAATGTCAAGCATACCCGAGATAATCGATATAACAACAGAATTTATCCGACTTGATGCACTTTTAAAGTTTGCGGCCGCTGTTGAATCCGGTGGAGAGGCAAAACTTCTAATCCAGGATGCACAGGTAAAGGTCAACGGAGAAATATGCATACAGCGCGGAAAAAAAATTCGCGAAGGCGATACAGTTTCCGTTAATGGCGAAGACTTCGTTGTCCGCGGAGGAGTGTAATGATTGTCAATTCAGTCCGCTTGGAGGGCTTTAGAAACTACTTAGACGAAATGGTTGAGTTATCTCCGGGGATTAATGTTATAACCGGTGAAAATGCGCAGGGGAAAACGAATTTTCTTGAAAGTGTGTATCTTCTCAGCTGCGGGCATGGTTTCCGTACAAGGCTCGATAACGAACTTATTTCGTTTGATTGCGATTATGCACGGGTAACCGGAAAAGTCTTTGCACATGAAAGAGATCAGAACATCGAGATTAATATGAGTCGTGGGACAAGAAAACTTATTACCTGCAACGGTGTCAAAAAAAATGCTTCTGAGCTTTCAGACATTCTTCGCGTGGTTTTGTTTTGTCCGGACGACCTAAACATGATTAAGGACGGAGCAAAGGCTCGCCGCCGATTTATGGATATGGCAATATCTCAGCTTCGACCCGCATATGTGACACTACTTTCAGAATATACGCGACTTTATGAGCATAAAAAAAGGATTTTATCCGACTGGCGCGAAAAGCCATCGCTTTTAAACACACTGGATGAGTTTTCAGACAGTATGTGCCGCTGCAGTGCTCAAATAATTCGATATCGGGCCGCGTTTTCAAAACGCCTTTCCGAACTTGCAGTGCCTATCCACAGCGAATTTTCAGGCAGCGGTGAAGATCTTTCGCTGGCCTACCAAACCGTCAGTACGGTTTCTGACCCTTTTGCCCTTGTAACGGATATATATTCCGAGCTTACCAGGCACCAAAAAGAGCACAGAAACGCGGAAATTGCTTCCGGAAATATCCTATCCGGCATTCATAAGGATGACCTTGAAATTAACATAAACGGTGTTAACGCAAGGCTTTATGCATCTCAAGGACAAACGCGGACAGCCGCACTTTCGCTTAAAATGGCCGAGCGTGAAATATCCTTACAGGATACTAACGAGTGTCCGGTTCTCTTATTGGATGATGTGCTAAGCGAGTTAGACTCAAAACGCCAAGAATTCGTACTCAATAGGATTGGCGGAGGACAGACCCTCATAACCTGCTGTGAGGACGGACATCTTCAAAGACGCACGGAAGGCAGAATAATTAACATTGCCGCTGGAAGGACAGTCAGCCGATGCGGAGGCAAATAATAAACGAAGGGGATTGCAGCTTGCCGACCATCTGCACATAACGGTAAACCCTGCGCAACGCCCCGCCTTTTCTGTTTTATACGGGCAAAAGTGCTCGTGCAAAGGAGCAGCTTATGTATTTACACCTTGGAAAAAATGTTGTTGTAGCGTATTCGGAAATTGTCGCGATATGTGATTTGGACAACAGCTCGCACTCACACATAACCAGAGCCTATCTTTCTTCAGCTGAAAAAAGCGGACAGGTTGTCAATGTGTGCGATGATTTGCCAAAATCCTTCGTGCTTTGCCAAAAACCCAATGGCGTTCAAACCTTATATCTATCCCAGCTTGCGTCCGCAACTCTTCTTAAGAGAGCAAACACGCTTAGCTTTGAATAATAACTGAAACGACGCTACTCTGTCGCTTTATAAACGGAAGGAAGAAACAAATGGCTGAAATTACCGATAAAATAACACAGGAATACGATGCCTCACAGATTCAGGTTCTGGAGGGGTTGGAAGCGGTTCGCAAACGGCCGGGAATGTACATCGGCTCGACCTCAGCAAGTGGATTACATCACCTTGTATACGAAATTGTGGATAATGCAATCGACGAGGCTCTGGCTGGCTATTGTACACATATCGAAGTATCAATTGAAGCCGGAAATACCATACGCGTTTCTGACAACGGGCGCGGAATTCCGGTTGATATTCAGGAACAAACCGGAAAGCCCGCGCTTGAGGTCGTCTACACCGTCCTACACGCCGGCGGAAAATTCGGCGGTGGCGGATATAAGGTTGCAGGTGGTCTTCACGGCGTCGGCGCCTCGGTTGTAAACGCGCTTTCGGAGTGGCTGGAAGTTGATGTTCACAAAAACGGTAACATTTATCAAATGAAGTTTTGCCGTGGCGAAATAACCCAAAACATGAAAATAATTGGCACCACCGATAAAATTGGAACGGTTGTGCGCTTCAAACCCGACCCCGAAATATTTGAGGAAACGGTTTTCGACTACGAAACACTCCATGTTCGCATGCGCGAGCAGGCTTTTCTCAACGCAGGGCTTCATATCTCAACGGTGGATAAGCGAATTGACGAGCCGGTATGCGACGAGATGTTCTATGAAGGCGGAATCCGAGAGTTTGTTAAATATCTCAACAGAGCCAAAACGGCGCTTCACCCCGACGTAATATATATGAGCGGCAGCAGGGAAAACAGTATTGCCGAGATTGCTATTCAGTATAACGACAGCTACAACGAAACGATATTGTCTTTTGCAAACAATATCCATACGCCAGAAGGTGGCATGCACGAAACAGGATTTAAAACCGCACTAACCAGAGTTATCAACGCTTACGGTACAAAAATCGGGATGCTTAAAAATGACGAGAAGCTATCGGGCGAGGATTGCCGCGAGGGGCTTGCCTGTATCATTTCCGTAAAACTCACAGACGCGCAGTTTGAGGGGCAAACAAAGGCGAAGTTGGGCAACAGCGAAATTCGCACACTCGTCGATAACATTGTATTTGATAAGCTGACGACCTTCCTTGAAGAAAACCCCGTGGTCGGAAGAATTGTAATTGATAAAGCGATGACGGCAAGCCGTGCTCGCGAGGCAGCACGAAAGGCAAGGGAAAACATCCGCCGTAAAAATGCGCTCGATGGCTCGACGCTTCCCGGCAAGCTGCGCGACTGCAATGAGCGCGATGCGGCCCTTACGGAAATTTACATCGTTGAGGGAGATTCCGCAGGAGGCAGCGCAACGGGGGGCCGCGACAGCCGCTATCAGGCGATTCTGCCGCTATGGGGAAAAATGCTTAACGTCGAGAAGGCGCGTGCCGACAAGGTTTACGGCAACGAAAAGCTAATGCCGGTAATAACTGCTTTAGGTGCGGGAATAGGCGAAGATTTTGACACAAGCAAGCTCCGCTACCATAAGGTTATTATAATGGCAGATGCCGACGTTGACGGAAGCCATATTCGAACACTTCTTCTTACGTTTTTCTTCCGCTTCATGCGTCCGTTGATTGATCATGGATATGTATATGCCGCCATACCGCCGCTCTACAAGCTTGTTCGCGGAAAACAAACGCGTTATGCATTTTCTGATGAGGAGCGCGACCGAATTTCTGCCGAAATGCGCGGTGAAGACGGCAAGGGTAAAATCGACATCAGCCGAAACAAGGGTCTTGGTGAAATGGACCCACATGAGCTTTGGGATACCACAATGAACCCCGAAACACGCACCTTAAAGCGTATAAAGCTTGAAGATGCTATTGCCGCCGACGAGATCTTTACCATACTGATGGGAGAAAAAGTTGAGCCGCGAAAGGAATTTATAGAGCAGAACGCGAAATACGCGGTTAATTTGGATATATAAGCGCCATTACCCTTGCCCTTTTATAACAGGGTAAAGTCCAAAGAGAAAAGTTGCAAACAGGGTATCCATAAAAAATAAGGTGGTCACATAAAATGGCAAAAGATTATAAACCTGAAGATATACAGTATCCCGAACAAAAAATTATCTCATCGGAACTTGTCAGCGAGATGCAGACTTCATACATCGACTACGCAATGTCCGTCATCGTCGGGCGTGCGCTGCCCGACGTCCGTGACGGCTTAAAGCCAGTACACCGCCGTATCCTCTACGCGATGTATGAGGACAACCTCACAAACGACCGTCCGTTCAAAAAGTCCGCCACCTGCGTCGGTGACGTACTTGGTCGTTATCATCCGCACGGCGACCAGTCCGTTTACGATGCGTTGGTTCGTTTGGCACAGGACTTTTCCATGCGCTATATGCTCGTTGACGGACACGGAAACTTCGGCTCAATCGACGGAGATCCCCCAGCCGCCTACCGTTACACAGAGGCCAAGCTTTCCAAAATTTCCGATGAACTTTTGAGAGACATCGACAAGGAAACCGTCGATTGGGACCCCAACTTCGACGAAACTCGCAAGGAGCCGAGAGTTCTGCCCAGTCGTTTTCCAAACCTGCTGGTAAACGGTTCAAGCGGTATAGCGGTCGGAATGGCAACAAATATTCCTCCTCATAACCTTCGTGAGGTTATTGGTGCGTGCCTCTGTGTTTTGGACAATCCCGACGCAGAGCTGAGTGACCTTATGGAGCACGTTACAGGACCGGATTTTCCGACAAAGGGCATTATCATGGGAAGAGCGGGAATAAGAGCCGCCTACGCAACAGGTAAGGGACGGGTGGTCATCCGCTCAAAAACAGATATTGAAGAATACGGACAAAACCGGCTGCGTATTATCGTAACCGAGCTGCCGTATCAGGTAAATAAAAGAACTCTCATCGAAAACATTGCGGATCAGGTTCGAGACAAGCGTCTGGACGGAATTTCCGGGTTGCGGGATGAATCGGACCGTAACGGAATGCGCATTGTTATAGAGCTGAAAAAAGACGCGAACACACAGGTCGTTTTAAACCGCCTGTTTTCACAAACGCAGCTACAGTCCTCCTTTGCAATTAATATGCTCGCGCTTGTGAACAACCAGAGTCAGCCGAAAATTTTATCGCTGCGTCACGTTCTGGACGAGTATCTTTCTTTCCAGAAGGAGATTATAGTCCGCAGAACAAAATACGACCTCAAAAAGGCCATGGAGCGCGCTCATCTGTTGCAAGGACTGCTTATTGCTCAGGACAACATCGATGCGGTTATACGTATAATTCGAGAGAGCTACGACAACGCAAAGTCAAACCTGATGGAACGCTTCGGACTTTCGGAAATTCAAGCTCAGGCGATTTTGGATATGCAACTGAAGCGCTTGCAGGGGCTTGAGAAAGAGAAGCTCGAGGCTGAATATAAGGAGCTTGAGGAAAAGATAGCTTATTTCAACACACTCTTATCCTCTGAGGAGCTGCTAAGAGAAGTTCTAAAAACCGAGCTTACAGCAATTAGCGATAAATACGGCGATGCACGAAAGACCGAGATTCAGGATGTCGAGGACGAAATTGATATTGAAGATTTGATTGAGGAAGAGGACTGTGTATACACCTTGACTCATGGCGGATATATTAAGCGTTTGCCAGCGTCCGAATATCGAGCACAGGGCAGAGGCGGCAAGGGTGTACGCGCAATGACCACACGTGAGGAAGACTATGTCGAAACAGTGTTTACAGCATCAACCCATGATTACATCTTGTTTTTCACCAACTTCGGACGGGTATATATAAAGAAGGGCTACCTCATTCCAGTTGCGGGAAGAAACGCAAGAGGTACTAACATAGTCAACATTATTCAAGTCGACCCAGGTGAAAGAGTCAGCGCCATGATTCGCGGCCGCGGGTTTGAAGAAGACAAGTATCTAATTATGATTACGCGCAACGGCACGGTTAAGCGCTTGGAGCAATCTGCTTTGAAAAACATTCGAACAAGCGGGATCAGAGCCTTGGGACTTGACGAAGGCGACGAGCTCATTTCCGTAATACAGACTGATGGCTCGCAGAACATCCTAATCGCTACACACAACGGGTTGGCAATCTGCTTTGACGAAAACGATGTGCGTACAATGGGACGCACCGCTGTTGGCGTTCGAGGCATAAAGCTCCGCACAGGTGACTATGTGGTTGGTGCAGCGCGAGCCGCAGAAGGAAAAGCCCTGCTCTCAGTTACCGAGAATGGTTACGGCAAGCGAACAATGATTGAGGAATATGTAAGGGGAACGGACGGTATCCCGCAAAAACGTGGCGGCATGGGACTTAAAAACTATAACTGTACCGAAAAGACAGGAAAAATTGCCGATGTTAAGGTTGTCGACGAGAATGACGACATTCTTGTTGTTACCGACGATGATTCTATTATCCGTATGGCGGCGGATTCTGTTTCCCTGTTAGGACGGTCAACACAGGGCGTGCGCATGATGCGGCTTGCCGAAGGCGCAAAGGTGATTTCTATCGCAAAAACCGACAAGGACGATTCAGAGGAAGAAATTGTGCAGACTTCTGAGGAAATTTGATAATCGCCTGAAGGTGGCGAGAGCATCAAGGGCGGGATACCCCTCCCTTGATGCTCTCAGCTCTCCAAGGAAAATTGAGGACCACTATGAAACAGATAACAATTTATACCGATGGTGCCTGCTCAGGCAATCCGGGACCGGGCGGATGGGGGGCGATTCTCCAATACAAGGACACTGAACGAGAGCTGTCTGGCGGGGAAAAGCAGACTACAAACAATCGAATGGAGCTTATTGGCGCTATTTCAGCACTCTCAGCTTTGAAAGAACCCTGCGAGATTGACCTTTACACCGACTCGCAGTATATTGCAAATGCGATTAACAAGGGCTGGCTAGAAGGCTGGAAGGCGAAGAATTGGAAACGCAAGGACGGAGAGCTTAAAAATATCGACTTGTGGCAGGAGCTTGATAAACTGCTAAACATCCACTCGGTTCAGTTCCATTGGGTCAAGGGACACGCTGAAAACAAATTTAATAACCGTTGCGACGAGCTTGCGGCTATTCAGAGAGATAAGTTTGCTGGAAAATAGAAAAGAAACCTTCATTTAATTTAAACGAAGGTTTCTTAACTACAACACACATACGGTAAGTGCAGAAAAAACAAGAACGGACTATTATTAGATGGTCCGTTCTTTCACTTTTAAAACTCAGCAGTTCCAACAGTTCTGGGATGTGGCAGAACGTCACGAATGTTGCTAACACCTGTTAAATACATAATTAGGCGCTCAAAGCCCATGCCGTAGCCTGCGTGACGGCAGGATCCGTAACGGCGAAGGTCAAGATACCACCAATAGTCGTCCTTGTTAAGACCAAGCTCAGCCATGCGCTTTTCGAGGACATCAAGGCGCTCCTCGCGCTGACTGCCGCCGATAATCTCGCCGATAGCAGGAACAAGGCAATCCGCCGCGGCAACGGTCTTTTCACCCTCATCCAAACGCATATAGAAGGCCTTTATCTCTTTTGGATAGTTTGTTACGAAAATCGGCTTCTTGAATATCTTTTCGGTCAAATAGCGCTCGTGCTCTGTCTGCAAATCGGTGCCCCACTCGACCTTGTAATCGAACTCATCGTTATGCTTTTCCAATATCTCGATAGCTTCGGTGTAGGTGACTCTGCCAAAATCGGAGTTTGCGACATGGTTCAAACGCTCAAGCAGCTCAGTGTCCACGAAGCTATTGAAAAATTCCATCTCCTGAGGGCATCTTTCCAAAACGGTGCGAATGACATATTTTATCAAGCCTTCCGCGTTGTCCATATAGTCTGTTAGGTCAGCAAAGGCCATTTCCGGTTCAATCATCCAGAACTCTGCGGCGTGACGCGCTGTGTTTGAGTTCTCTGCGCGGAAGGTGGGGCCGAAGGTGTAGACATCGCCAAAGGCCATGGCAAAGTTCTCTGCGTTGAGCTGACCAGAAACTGTGAGGTTAGTTTCTTTTCCGAAGAAATCTTTAGAGTTGTCAACCTTACCGTCATCAGTGCGGGGCGGGTTTTTAACATCTAGCGTGGTAACACGAAACATTTCTCCGGCGCCCTCACAGTCCGAGCCGGTTATTATGGGTGTGTGGACATAAACAAAGCCCTGCTGCTGGAAAAATTCGTGAATGGCGGCGGCCGCAACACTGCGGACGCGGAAGACGGCTGAAAAAAGGTTCGTTCGTGGGCGAAGATGCGCGATTGTTCGCAGGTACTCAAGGCTGTGGCGCTTCTTCTGGAGGGGATATTCCGGCGAGGATACGCCCTCAATCTCGATGGAGGCTGCTTTAAGCTCAAAAGGCTGCTTTGCCTCTGGTGTAAGCGAAAGAAGACCCTTAACGATTAGTGCAGCGCCAACGTTTTGGCGGGCAATTTCGTCGTAATTATTAAGATCAGTCTTTTCAAAAACAACCTGCAGGCTTTTATGGGCACTGCCGTCGTTGAGTTCAATAAAAGCAAAATTTTTCATATCGCGAATGGTTCGAGCCCAGCCGCAAACAATAATTTCTTCGTTTGTGAAAGCAGAGGCATCCGCATATATTGCGGATATTTTTGTACGTTTCATATCTGACACATGCCTTTCCTGTGTTTTGGAGCAGCAAATAACAAGTATTAACTTCGCTCTTGTTATTGCGATTATATTGAAGTATTATACATATTAGATTCAGGTATTTCAACAGTTTGATGAAATAAAACTCAAAGGAGTGATAAAATGGAGAGAATATTTAATAATATAACCGAGCTTATCGGGAACACGCCGCTCATGGCGCTTGATATTTTTGGAAAGAGCCACTGCCCAAATGCCCGACTTTTGGCAAAACTGGAGAGATTTAATCCTGCGGGGAGCTCAAAGGACAGGGTGGCGCTCAATATCATTAGGACTGCCGAGCGCGAAGGCCGGCTTAAAAAGGGCGGCATGATTATTGAGGCCACAAGCGGTAACACGGGAGTCGGACTTGCTGCGGTTTCAGCCGTTTTGGGCTATAAAGCGATTATTGTAATGCCCGATAGTATGAGCGCCGAGCGAATTAAGCTGATCGAAGCCTACGGCGCAAAAATAGTCCTTACAGAAGGCGCAAAGGGAATGGCTGGAGCGCTTGAAAAGGCGGAGGAAATACACCGCGACAATGAGCGTAGCATTATGGCAGGACAATTCACAAGCCTTGCAAATCCTGACGCACATTACGCAACGACAGGGCCGGAAATTTGGAGAGATACCGATGGAAAAGTGGATGCCTTTGTGGCAGGCGTCGGCACTGGAGGAACGATAACTGGAACGGCGAGATATCTTAAGGAAAACAATTCTCTTATTAAGATATTTGCGATGGAGCCGGATAGCTCTGCTCTGCTTTCTGGCGAAGATGCAGGACCTCATAAGATTCAAGGGATAGGAGCAAATTTTATACCAGAAATTTTGGATATGGCAATTTATGATGAGATTATTCGAATAACAGATGCTGAGGCATTTAATGCAATGCGTGAGCTTGCGACACAGGATGGGCTTTTCGTTGGAATATCCTCCGGTGCGGTGGCGCTCGCTGCGGCAAAGGTGGCAGCAAGACCCGAATTTGCAGGAAAAACGGTAGTCGCGTTGCTTCCCGACACAGGAGAGCGCTATCTAAGCATGCTTTAACGCGCCAGACAAGCATATTATAAAAACTTTCTCATGACATGGCCAAAACTAATATAATACTGTAGCCGTATGATATAGATATCGGCAAAGTGGAGCATTATTTTATATTGAAAGTAGGGAATTTTGATTTATACATACATTTTTGGATTCCGAAATTGTAGTTTTTATTGGGGTCAAGCCGATAAATCCTGTTCTGTAAATACTTAAATATTTTCAAACAGGGAAAAGCCTTGACTTTTAATATTGGGCGTGTTATGCTGTTTAAGCTCTAAAAAAGCAAAGCCGACATCGCGGAGTGGAGCAGTCTGGCAGCTCGTCGGGCTCATAACCCGAAGGTCATAGGTTCAAATCCTGTCTCCGCAACCATGTGATACGGTCACATTAGATGCACAGCGGTGAAAGCCGCTGTGCATCAGCCTTTTCCGGGATTTTTATCCTTAATTTTTCACCTCCAATTTCGTAGATGCAAACCGCCTGTTTTCCCATTTGGGCAGGATTTGAACTACCAGCTGAGCATTTTTTACTTAGCGCCCTTTTTGAAACACCGCGGATTTTAAAAAGAGCGCTATTTTTATTTTTAGAGATTAAAAGCCAAATATAAGCTTTAAGGGCGTCAGTTTCGGGCCGTGGAATAAC
>JAGPMA010000010.1 GCA_018053145.1 Oscillospiraceae bacterium
CTCCATCCTTGTGCAGGTACACATCCAAGGTTACCCTATCTGCTCGGATAAGGCTTTGCGTATATTCATAAATCATGCCAGTTTCCGTTCTTGTTCTTCTCTGAACCGAAAACGCACAATGCCCGGGTCTGCAGCCAAGAAGCTCAGCCTCTTCGCGTCCTAAAATAACGGCCTCATATGAATCAACCGCCGAAGCCGGAGCAACTCCCACTTCGTAAAGCAGGCTATAGAAGCTGTGTGTCTTTAAAAGCTCGCGGGTCAGCTTTGGATATAAATATTGAGGATAGAATGATGTTTCAAGGATTAGTGGCTCATTATCAACGATCCTGATTCGAGTAAACTTGTATACACTCTTGTCAGTGGAGCTGAGTTCAAGAACCTTCATAATGTCCGGTGTCGGTTGAATAACCTCAAACTCGATAAGCTTTGAAGACGGAGTTAAGCCCATAGAGCTAATCTCGGACGTAAACGAATATACATTTTCTGTTTTACGACGCATTTTTGGCTCTGCGACAAAAGTTCCCCTGCCCTGCTTACGAACAACAAGTCCTTCGGATTCTAAATAGCCAATCGCCTGTCGTACTGTGCTTCGGCTGATATTGAAGGTTCGGCAAAGCTCTGCCTCGGAAGGTAAAAGCTCACCGGCGCTAAGGGTACCGGCGGTAATGTTTCTTTTTACGATGCTCACAAGCTGGGAATACAGCGGAATGTCGCTATCCAAAGACAGTGAGCTTAGAAGTACAGGATTTGTATCCACCTGATGGCTCCCCCAATTACAAATTACTTTTATAGCTTGTCATTATAATCATTATAAGCAAACAAACCAAATAATACAAGTGTTATTTAATTTTCCCTTTAGACGACAAGGCAATGATTCAGCTTTTACTCTGCTTTTGGTAAATAATACGAAAACATGCCTGTTCTTCGTATTTTCCGTTTAAAGTCAGCATATCTATGTGAATAAATTGAAAATTCTTCTTTCTATACTCTATGTTGTTTCATGCTTGCAGCAAATGTTCTTGACAACAATTGAAATTAATATTATAATCAAGCATGCTAAAAGCCATGGACGATGGCCCTTAAGACGCCATTTGGCGTATTTGGAGGGAGGGAAATAAATGTCAGAAGTACGCGTAAAAGAGAACGAATCTCTGGATAGCGCTCTTAAAAGATTTAAGAGAAGCTGTGCGAAGTCCGGAGTTATGTCAGACCTCAGAAAAAAGGAATACTATCAGAGTCCCAGCGTGAAGCGCCGCAAAAAGTCTGAGGCCGCGAGAAAAAACAAAAACAAGCACACGTTTTAATTAAGTTAAAAACATTGATCCCGCCTCATTTGGGGCGGGATTTTTGCAAAGCAAGCTCAATTAGAACGACTTTTTAATGGAGGTTTGCTATGCCGGAATTGTTAAAAAATGAATATTTTCTGGCTTCCGCGCTGGAGCTTGATTTGGTTAAAACCTTCGAGTGCGGTCAATGCTTCCGTTGGAAGGCAGATCAAAGCGGAGTTTATCTCGGCGTTGCAAGCGGCAAGGTCTTGAAAATTTGGCAGGAAAACGACAGTATAATCTGCACCAGCAGGGACGGGGATATTTCATTTTGGCGGAATTACTTTGACCTTGATATTGATTACAACGAGGCTTCTCTTCGCTTTACTTCACCCGAATACCTAAAAACCTGCGCCACCTTCGGCAATGGAATACGCATTTTGCGCCAAGACCCTTGGGAGGCACTTTGCAGCTTTATTATCTCCCAGTGCAACAACATCCCCCGTATCAAAAAAATAATCTCGACGCTCTGCTCACACTTCGGTGATGAGCTTGAAACCGGCTTATACTCCTTTCCATCGCCCGAACAACTTGCCATACTTTCCGAAAAAGACATGTTCCCTTTGCGAAGCGGTTACCGCGCTTCTTACATACTCAACGCTGCACGAGCAATTTGCGACGGTTTCCTCGATTTTGAAGAGCTTTCATCAATGCCCTCGGAAGAAGCTTTTGCAGCGGTGAAGAGAATTCACGGCATAGGTGATAAGGTTGCAAACTGCTTTATGCTGTACGGGCTTCACCGCATGGACAGGTTCCCTATCGACGTTTGGATGAAGCGTGCGCTGGAACGACATTTTCCTAAAAATTTTGATCCTGCGACCCTCGGCGAATATGCCGGCCTTGCTCAGCAGTACATTTTTTATTACGCTCGCACAAACGAAAATAAAGACGTTCTTTCGTGTTCACGAACCGAACACTCTTCTTAGTAATAAAGCTACAAGTATTATGGTTAAAAGTAAGCAAAATATTTGCAGTTTCAACGGTTGACAGCCTGTCCGCCGATGGAGTACAATGTTCAAAATATATAAACGAGAGGGAGCGGTTAAAGTGGAAATGAACAAAGTGTATACCGATCGCTTTATTGGCGAGGGTCTGACCTACGATGATGTGCTTTTAGTCCCTGCCGAGAGCAATGTATTACCGGCCGACATTGACCTTACAACAAATCTCACCAAAAAAATATCGCTGAAAATCCCCCTCATCAGTGCTGCTATGGATACCGTCACTGAATATCGCATGGCAATAGCTTTGGCTCGCGAAGGCGGCATCGGCGTCATACACAAGAACATGAGTATTGACGCGCAGGCAGAACAGGTCGACCTTGTTAAGCGCTCGGAAAACGGAGTTATAACTAACCCCTTTTCTCTCACGGCTGACCGCACAATCGGCGAAGCGGACGCGCTTATGGCGAAGTTCCGTATATCCGGGGTTCCAATCGTCGACACGGACGGCAAGCTTATCGGTATTATCACAAACCGTGACATGAAGTTTGAAGAGGATATGACTCAGCTCATAGCAGATGTCATGACCAAGGACAGACTGGTAACAGGAAAAATTGGCACCACTCTTGAAGAGGCTAAAAAGGTTCTTCACACCAATAAAATCGAAAAATTGCCTATCGTTGACGAAAACGGACGTCTTCGCGGGCTTATCACAATAAAAGACATCGAAAAGGCTCTCGCCTACCCCAACTCTGCAAAGGACTCGCACGGACGTTTGCTTTGTGCCGCGGCTATAGGTGTAACCTCGGATGTACTCGACAGAGCAGGCGCTCTCGTCAACGCCGGCGTTGATGTCCTCACGCTCGACAGTGCGCACGGGCATTCGCAGAACATTCTGCGCAATGTTTCGCTGATAAAAGAAAAATATCCAGACGTACAGCTTGTTGCCGGAAACGTAGCAACGGCGGAGGGTACGGAGGCGCTGATTAAAGCCGGTGCGGACTGCATTAAAATTGGTATCGGCCCCGGCTCAATTTGCACCACCCGTGTTGTTTCGGGCATCGGTGTTCCGCAGATGACAGCTGTGCTGGAAAGTGCAGCAATGGCCGATAAGTATGGCATTCCAATCATAGCCGATGGCGGCATTAAGTATTCCGGTGACATTGTAAAGGCTATTGCCGGCGGAGCTTCGGTCGTTATGCTCGGCTCTCTCTTTGCCGGCTGCGAGGAAAGCCCCGGCGAAACCGAGGTATATCAGGGTCGTCAGTTTAAGGTATATAGGGGCATGGGAAGCCTTGCCGCCATGGCTAAGGGCTCGCGTGACCGCTACTTTCAGGAGGACAACAAGAAGCTCGTTCCCGAGGGGGTTGAAGGCCGTGTCCCCTACCGTGGCGCAGTTTCGGACGCTATCTTCCAGCTCATGGGCGGACTAAAATCCGGCATGGGTTACTGCGGCACACCGAACATCAATGCTCTGCGGACATCCAGCCGTTTCGTGCGTATAACCAGTGCAGGGCTTAAGGAAAGCCACCCTCATGACATCTATATTACAAAGGAAGCACCCAACTACACAATGAATCCTTAATTTTCAATTAATTAGGCTGCCGCCACTTATACAAGCACTTCTTCCGAGCAACGAAAACAATCCGACAAGATTATTTTCTGGGTTCCTTGGAAACTGTGCGTTGGATTTTGTGCGGCAGCCCATTTTATCTTGCGAAAGCATGGTCAGCAGTGTATAATATAATTTAGACAAAAATTTTGTTCTTTTGTAAACACATGGGGGCATCAGCATGGACGACAAGATTGTGAAGCTTCTCGAAATGATTGAAAGCAGCGGCAACATCGTATTTTTCGGAGGCGCCGGCGTTTCCACCGAAAGCGGTATACCGGATTTCCGCAGTGTCGACGGGCTGTACAACCAGAAGTACAAATATCCTCCTGAGCAAATTCTAAGCGGAAGCTTTTTAAAGAAGAATCCCGAAGAATTTTATAAATTCTATCACGATAAGCTCACTATACACGGTGTTTTGCCGAACAAAGCTCATTTAAGGCTCGCCGAGCTTGAAGCGAAGGGCAAGCTGAAAGCCGTTATCACTCAAAACATTGATGGGCTGCATCAGGCCGCGGGAAGCAAAAATGTCCTTGAGCTCCACGGCACAATTCACAGATTTTACTGCTCCTCCTGCGGGAAAGAAACCTCAGAGCTGGACGCGAACTCCTGCGGTGGTATTCCCCACTGTTCCTGCGGCGGTATTGCCCGCCCCAACGTTGTGCTTTACGAGGAACAGCTGGACGACCACGTAATAGCCGAGGCTGTGCGCTTTATAGGAGAAGCGGACATGCTAATTGTCGGCGGCACTTCTTTGAATGTTTATCCCGCCGCGGGATTAATCAGATACTACAAGGGCAACAAGCTCGTATTGATAAACAAAGACCCTACCCCCTATGACGCTTATGCAAACCTTATAATTAACGACAAAATCGGCGAGGTGTTTTCACAGGTTTGATTCTTTGCGCAGGGTTATAATATCCGAAAGGACTGATCCCAATCAGAATTGATGTTCTGGACGTTAAGTTTGACAATATAACAATGGCGGAGGCAACCGAAAAGGCGCTAAAGCTTATGGACAGCAAAAACGCCGCCTATCTAGTTACTCCCAACCCCGAAATCGTAATGCTATGTCACGAGAACAGCTGCCTTCTAGCCGCAGTTAATAAAGCCGCCATGGTACTGGCCGACGGCATCGGTATAATAAAGGGCGCGGAAATCCTTGGCACACCTTTAAAAGAGAAGATTCCTGGAATCGAATTCATCGAGGTGCTTTTCGGCCTGATGTCGAAGCGCCGAATGTCCGTGTTTCTTCTCGGAGCGAAACCCGGCGTATCCGATGATGCTGCCAAGCACCTAAAAGAGCGCTTTTCCGGTCTTCAAATCGTCGGCACAAACGACGGTTACTTCACTGATGACGAACCAGTTATCGAAAAAATCAACGCGGTTTCCCCCGACCTTCTCCTCGTTTGCCTCGGTGCGCCCAAGCAGGAGCTTTGGATGCAGAAAAATGCGCCTTGTTTGGACGTCGGTCTGATGGCAGGTCTTGGTGGCTCGATGGATGTTTTTGCCGGTGTTGCAGAGCGCGCACCGGAAGCATGGCGAAAACACAACTTAGAATGGCTCTACCGTTTGAAGGAAGACCCCAGCCGTGCTGGCCGCATGATAAATTTACCAAAATTCGGTTTCCAAGTCATCGGTCGTCGGCTCTTTGGTAAATAGTCGTCTTATATTTCACTCGCATGGAGGTAACAGGTATGCAGGGCAAGATGATAGTATTTGAAGGCATCGACGGAAGCGGAAAATCCACGCAGTTCAAGCTTCTGACTGAACGCCTTGAACAAGAAGGCATACCGTTCCGGAAGGTCGTTTTTCCCCGTTATCAGGAAAGCTCCTCTTCCCTTATACGTTCCTACCTTTCCGGTGAATTTGGAAGTAAGCCCTCTGATGTTAACGCTTTTGCAGCCTCGACCTTCTTTTTTGTAGATCGTTTTGCCTCCTTCAAGTCCGACTGGGGTGAGTATTATAAAAACGGCGGCACAATCATTTGCGACCGCTACACAACCTCAAACGCAATCCATCAGGGGGCTAAGCTCCCCGAAAACGAGCTAGCCGCTTTTCTCGATTGGCTCTACGATTTTGAATTCCGTTTAATGGAACTTCCACGACCGGATTTCGTCCTATATATGGATATTGACCTTAACAGCTGCGTTCGCCAGATGAACACTAGGCAAAATGCCACTAACACGAAGGGTGACATCCACGAAACGAATTTAGATTATCTTGCAGCTTGCCTCAAGGTCGGTCAAATTGCCGCCGATCGCTTAAATTGGAACAAGGTTAACTGCCTTGACGGCGCAGCTATGCGCAACATTTCGGATATTCATGAGGACGTGTACAATACTGTAAAAGGAGTTTTACAGTAATGGTCTACATTATTCTCGGTAAAGGCTTTGAGGAAATTGAGGCCATTGCGCCCTGTGATATTCTTCGCCGTGGCGGTGTTTCGGTTAGTTTCGCGGCAGTTGGTGAACAAAGAATCGTCGTTGGCTCACACGGCATTTCCGTTCTAGCCGACATTCTCGTTTCGGACATTCTGCCTTCCCAGGACGACACCTTTGTTATCCCCGGCGGAATGGGCGGCGTCAATTCTATAAAATCGGATATGCTTACAATGAACTTAGTAGCGTCCGCCGCTAAATCCGGCGCTTCTCTTGCAGCTATTTGTGCCGGTCCATCTGTTTTGGCGCAATTGGGACTCATTGAAGGCAAGCATATCACCTGCCACCCCGGGTGTAAGGACATGATGGGCGGTGCAATTTGCGAGGTATCAAACCCCACCCTTTGTGACGGAACGCTTATTACGGGACGCGCAGCCGGCTCCGCGATTGAATTTGGTCTGGAGCTTCTTTCTCAGCTAAAGGGCGGCGACACCGCTGAAAGAATAAGAACGGAGCTTGTGTACTAGGCCTTGGATAAAAAAACATTTAGAACAGATATTAAGGCGCGTATAGCCGCTTTTGACAGCGCTTATATAGTCGAAAGCGACACGGCAATCGCGCAAAACATAATATCTTTGAGGGAGTTCATTGCTGCTCCGCGCGTTTTTACCTATCTAAGCATAGATCGTGAGGCGGATACCCGAAGAATAATCGAGCACAGCTTATTAGTCGGTAAAACCGTTGCCTTGCCATACCGCTGCAAAAGCGGTATAATGAGTTTTGCTTTGCTTGATCGTCCGATTAACGAACTTTCCCTCGGGACATATGGAATACCTGCTCCGCCCGAAGGTGCCGAAACACTTATTCCCGACAAGGGCGACATCATTCTCGTCCCCGCTCTCTGTTACGACGAGAGTTTTTATCGTCTGGGACACGGCGGCGGCTATTACGACAGATTCCTTTCCGTCTGCCAAGCTTTTTCAGTTGGTCTTTGCCGTGAGAGACTTCTTGTCAGCGCTGTGCCAAAGGACAATTTTGATATGCGCGTTGACGCTGTTGTTACAGAAAAAAGGATTGCGAGGCCATTATAGGCCCCGCAAATAAAGAGTGTTCTTTCTATAACTATTTAAGACTAGCAGCAGCGATTCTCACGCTCGCAGCAGCCTCCGCCGCCGCCGCAGCAGCACATGAGAATAACGATAATTATAATTACCCACAGGCAACTGCCCATTCCATTTCCGCATCCAAACATTTATTTATCCCTTTCTCCGCACACAACTCTCTTTTTTTGCCACTCTGCGCGGTGAGTCGGCTATAAGTTCGGGAAGACCAATAAAGGCAGAGGCTTTGCCTCCTTATCGCCTTACGACCTATAATATGCCTGGAGCCAATTTGCGGTTACAGCTATCATAACAATCTTAACAGTTAAGGAGCTAATCGATGTCAGAGAAAAACTACAACGATAAAAACTTTTCAGCTTATGACGATGAGGACAAATACCCGGTAAAGAGCGGCAGTAGTCCCATAAGCAGAAGGCGAGAAAAGAAAACCGGCTGTCTCGGCGGGTTGATGTATTTTATTTTCATTGTTAGCATAAGCGTCATTCTCGCCTGTCTTGGTTGGATGGCAGCAAGTGATGTTCTCGCTTTGAACAAGGAGGCGGAGGATATTGAAATCACCCTGCCGGAAACCATTTTTACGCAAAAAGAAATCGATGTTACTGACTCTGACGGCAATGTTACAGGCACGAAAACTAACAATGTCGCGGATATTGGCGAAGTTGCAACAATACTTAAGGATGCCGGAATAATTAAGTACAAAGCTTTGTTTTCTCTATATTCCGGATTTTCCGACGCAAAGGATAAAATGGATCCTGGCACGTACTCACTAAACACTGAATACGACTATCGCGCGATTGTTAAGAAGATGCAATTCGGCAGCGATTCTCAGGTTCGTACCATGGTTACCTTCCCCGAAGGTTTCACCATGAAGGAAATATTCAAACGGCTTGAGGAAAACAAGATTTGCACCTATGACGACCTCATGGAATGTGCCGCCAACACGGAATTCAATTACAAATTCCTCGAAAACATTCCGCTCGGCGATGCTTCTCGGCTGGAGGGCTTCCTTTACCCCGACACCTACGAATTCTATCAGGGCATGACTCCCGAAGCGGCTATTGACACCTTCCTTCAAATTTTCCATTACAAGCTCACAGCCGAGATGTGGGATATGACGGAGGCAAAGGGTCTTACAATGCGTGACATAGTAAACATCGCGGCTATGATTGAAAAAGAAGCAGCAAATGACGACGAAAGAGCCAAAATTGCAAGCGTAATCTACAACCGCCTGAAGATTAATATGGCGCTCGGAATCGACGCTACTATCCAATACACCTTTGCAGAACACAAAGAAACTCTGACGGCAGAGGACTTTGAGATTGACAGCCCCTACAACACGAGAAAATATACAGGGCTTCCCCCAACACCGATTGCAAACCCGGGCTTCCCATCAATTACTGCGGCGCTGAAGCCTGCCACCACCGACTATCTTTACTATGCGCTCGACACGGCAACAAGCACCCACAAGTTCTTCAAATCCGCCGCCGAGTTCAACGCATTCGTTGCGACCCAGAATTATTAGTATACTTGGAGGATAGTGTGAAGAAATTTACACTATCCTCCCTATACACAGGAGGAGGACTCTTTGAAAACAGAATTATTAGCTCCTGCTGGAGATATGGAGCGCCTTGCAATGGTACTCCATTATGGCGCAGATGCGGTTTATCTTGCCGGAACAGAATTTGGAATGCGTGCCGCTGCTGGGAACTTCGATGATTTAACTATGCGCAGCGCCGTTGAAATGTGCCACAAAAAAGGCGTAGCCGTACACGTTGCCTGTAACACACTGCCACGCGAATATGAGCTAACAAAGCTCCCACCATATCTCGAGCAGCTTGAGGATATCGGAGTTGATGCGCTTATAGCAGCTGACTTGGGGGTTATTTCTCTGGCGAAAAAATACGCTCCGAAAACGCAGCTCCACATCAGCACACAGCTTGGAATAGTCAACAGCGAAACCTGTAAAGCAGTTTTCGATATGGGTGCTTCACGTGCGGTTTTAGCAAGAGAACTCAGCCTTGCAGAAATTCGGGATATACGCTTGAATTCCCCGAAGGAGCTTGAGTTGGAGGCATTTGTACATGGAGCAATGTGCGTTTCCTTCTCGGGTCGCTGCCTTTTGAGCAACTATATGACGAATCGCGATGCGAACCGCGGGGAATGTGCCCAGCCCTGTCGCTGGAAATATCACCTTGTTGAGGAAAAACGACCCGGAGAATACTATGAGATTTCGGAGGATAACGGCACTTATATCATGAACAGCAACGATATGTGCATGATTGAGCATCTGCCCGAACTCATAGATGCCGGTATTTCAAGCTTTAAAATCGAAGGCCGCATGAAATCCGCTTATTATGCCGCGGCTGTTACAAACGCCTACCGTCACGCTCTTGACGCCGCCATTGACAGCAAGCCTCTTTCCAAGGCGTGGATAGATGAGGTCGAGAAAATCAGCCACAGAAAATATTCCACGGGCTTCTATTTCGGCGAGCCGGGGCAGTACTATTCGAGCAACGACAGCATATATTTTGCGACAGCCGATGTCTGTGCGGTGCTGGAATGCTGTGACAGCGAAGGTAATGCAGTTCTTTCCCAGCGAAACAAATTTTCTGTGGGTGATACGGTTGAGCTTTTGACAAATGACGACGAGCCTCTTTCTTTCAAAGTCGAGCTGTTAACGAACAGAGACGGTGAACTCGTTGAATCCGCTCCCCATCCAATGATGGAGCTTCATATGAAGCTGCCGAAGCCCTGTGCTCCTCTATCCCTGTTGCGAAAGCTCAAATAAAATAAGCGCCATAGACCCTCTCTATGGCGCGATTTTTTTATGTACAGCAAAACAATGGCTTTTTGTCCAAACCATACGCTGTTATTTACAAATAGTTCTCCCTATTTCAAATTAAAGGATTGGATGCTCATTTGAATACTAGAATTAAGTGCTTTGATCAGCAGTCATTGACGTTACCAAAGCCGCCACCGCAGCAACAGGCAAGGATTACGATGATAACAATTATCCAGAGGCAACCGTTATTCCCACACATTCCGTTCATTCCCTTCTCCGCACAAAACTACCCCACTTGCCTTTCTGTGCGGAAAGAAGGCTTTTCGGTGATAATTAAACGAATACGAAATTTCAACTCAGCTTTTCGCCTTATACTATGCCCTTTTCCTTTTTTATGTTACTGACTAATATTCTACATACGCTAACCCAACAACAAACGAAACGCCGCAGATGCTCTCTGCGGCGTTTCGTTTGTTGTCAAAGGCTTTGAAGGGACATATTACTACCAGCCCTTGCCAACGGATATTTGTTTAATTATCTTGTCATACCAAAGGCCTTTGAGGCCCTCTCCAATATAAGGGCCAGTTCCTGTCTGGTAAGTGCTTCGTGCCAGTGATAGCTTTTGTCATCTCCGCCCAGAAACAAGCCCTTTTCTATTGCCCATTCGCACGCGCTTGCCGCCCAGTCCGAGGGCTCCTGTGTCTGTTCAGCATCCTTAGCCGGTTCGGTTTCTTTTCCGCTTACCATTTCATCGAGGGGAAAGTTCTTGCCTGGGCAAGCGGTCTGTGCGAACTGCGAATGTCTGCCAATAACAATTGACGGATAACGCGAAACTATATCAGCAACAAGTTCTTTCCCTGCAGCAAGCTGCTCAGCACTCATCTTCTCCGTCTCGAAATTGCCTTCAAAACAAATACCAATAGAGCAATAATTCCAGTTTGTCGTGTGTCCTCCGCGCATGTTTTCGGGACGGCCGCAATACACCTCGCCTTTTTTGCTTACAAAATAGTGATAGGCAATTCCCGACCAGCCCTTTGAAAGATGATAGGCGTGGATCCCGTCCGCAGTGACATTTGAAGCAGCGGCATGGTGCAAAATCAGATGTGTGGTTACTGTTCGGGGCGTTAGTGCAAACGCCCATTTATAATTGTTACTGATTACTTTCATTGTTTTTTACCGAAAGCTGTTTTGCAATTTCGTGGGAGCCCGTTGCGGCAAGTCCTGAAACAACGCCGACTGCAATTGCTGTCAGCGGGTCATTTGCCGGAAAGCCGGGCATCACCCTAAGTCCTATGTAACCCATGATTGCACCGCTGACTCCGCAAATCACGGGTATCCATTTGTTCTCGAGCTTCGTGGCTTTAACCGCTTGCGCTATTAGGTGGCTGATTATAGTTATAACCGCGACATATACTATTTCAGTGTTCATAATATCCCTCCGTTTTGTTGTCCCTTCGGAAATACTGCGCATATCAAACAAATTTGTACCTGCGCATACACAGAAAGATATTAATTGCACAATAATATCAATTTTGATAAATTATTATAGATAATCTGTGAACTCTGTGTTATACTTGCATTCGAAAATCAGCTCAGTTTTCCCTTCAAAAGCGGCTGGTTTTTCCTAGTAGAGACGTTTATACGCTTGAAATCGCCGTTCATGACTTTCGTCATTTTTGAAAGGTTAAAAATGGAAATGTCTTTTAGCCGCCACAAGCTCACCTATACCCAAATGATTGCTTTGAGCTTTTTTTGCTTAATATTTACCGGTGCCTTATTGCTCACTCTGCCCATATCCTCCCGAGCATTTGAATGGACTTCGTTTATTGACGCGCTGTTTACCGCTACCAGCGCAAGCTGCGTCACTGGTCTTGTCATAGCAGACACCTACACACATTGGTCTGTTTTCGGTCAGGTAATTATCCTCATTCTTATTCAAATCGGCGGGCTAGGCGTTATGACCTGCATAGCACTGATTGCGCTTTTCCTAAAAAGGCGAATATCCCTCAGTGAAAGACGCTTGCTTATGCAGTCAGCCGGTTCACTTCAGATAAGCGGAATTGTCAAGCTACTCAAGCGCATTCTCATTGGGACCGCCATTGTTGAGGGTGCAGGAATAATTATTCTCTCATTTGTGTTCTGTCCAAAAATGGGCTTTTTCCCTGGCTTGTGGAACGCAATATTTCATTCCGTTTCTGCCTTTTGTAATGCGGGCTTTGACTTAATGGGAAAATACGGGCAATACATGGGCCTGAGCTCTGCAGGTCTTCAGTTTAACCCGATTGTAAATCTCACAATTATGTCGCTGATTGTGACAGGTGGTATTGGCTTTGTTGTTTGGACCGATGTTGCGCGGCATAAGTTTAATTTTAAAAAATACGAACTGCATTCTAAAATTGCTCTGATTACTACCGCCGTGCTTTTGGCATCAGGTACAGTTTTGTTTTTCATTTTCGAATACAATAAGGCATTTGAAGGCTTCACCTTCGGTCAAAAGGTACTTGCGTCCATGTTTCAGTCCGTAACGCCTAGAACGGCGGGCTTTAATACGATTGACGAATCAACGCTTTCTGAATCAGGAAAAGCGCTGACAACGCTTCTGATGTTTATCGGCGGTAGCCCCGGCTCAACGGCCGGCGGTATAAAAACGACTACCTTCGCGGTTCTTGTTCTAAGTGCTCTCGCTGCTGCGAAAAGATATGGCAGCATAACGGTTTTTAAGCGCAAGCTCGATGATAACACGATTCTTCAGGCAAGCTCGATTTTAACAGTTTATATCGCATGTGTTTTTACGGCAGTTTTGATAATTAGTGCACTTGAACCTTATTCACTTACGCAGGTGCTGTTTGAAACGGTTTCAGCTATCGGCACCGTCGGGCTTACACTTGGCATCACGCCCACCCTTTGCGCCGGTTCAAAGATTGTGCTAATAATCTTGATGTTTACAGGCAGAGTCGGCGGCTTAACACTGATGTTGGTTCTTGCCGAAAGACGAAGGAATATTAAAATAACAAGACCTACCAGCCAAATTCTAATCGGTTGAGGAGAACAGAAAAATGAAATCAATTTTAGTTATAGGAATGGGCCGATTTGGCCGTCAGTTTGCGTTGCGTATGCAGGAATATGGCAACGATGTCATGATAATCGATAAGGACGCGGACCTAATTGACGAACTGGCTCCTCGATTTACCGACGCACATATCGGCGACTGCTCAAACGAGGCCGTTCTCACCTCCCTTGGAATCAACAACTTCGACATATGCTTCGTTACAATCGGCGAGGATTTTCAAGCTTCTCTTGAAATCACCTCTATGCTCAAAGAGCATGGTGCTGCACATGTGGTTTCAAAGGCTCGCACTCCACGTCAGGCAACCCTACTGAGTAAAATCGGCGCGGACGAGGTTGTTTGCCCCGAGAGAGATATTGCCGACAAGCTTGCCGTTCGTTACAACGCCGATAATATTTTCGACTATATCCAGTTAACTCCCGAATACTCAATTTTTGAGATTCCCTGTTGCGAAAAGTGGATTGGCAAAACCGTAGCACAGGTCGATGTTCGCAACAAGTTTAATGTCAATATAATCGCCGTTGAACGCGACAATGCTCTTCAGCTCGCGCCCGGAGCAGACTATGTTTTCAAAGCACAGGACCGTCTGGTAGTTCTCGGAAAGGCCTCCGATGTTTGTAAGCTCGGTGGTAAAGCAAAATAATAAGCATATATCTTTGACAAAACAGATATATCCTTATAATATAAAGGAGATAGTTGCTATGTCGAACTATAAAATTGTCACAGACTCCACCTCTGATTTGCCCGTTAAGCTCATTGAAGAACTTGACCTTCACGTTATTCCAATGCTCTACACAGTTGACGGAAAAGACTATTTAAACACGCCAGACGAGAAGGAGCTCTCTTCCCACGATTTTTACGATCTTCTCCGCGCCGGTAAAACTTCAACGACCACCCAAATTAACAGCGAAGTATTTAAAGACGAGGTCAGACAGTATTTGCAGCAAGGTCTTGATGTGCTTTATCTCGGCTTTTCCTCGGGGCTATCCAGCACCTTCAATTCTGTCCGGCTGGCGACATCTGAATTGAAAGAAGAATTTCCTGACAGACGAGTTGTCGCACTTGACACTCTCGCCGCCTCTCTCGGAGAAGGGCTCATCGTCTACCACGCGGCAATGAGGAAAAAGGAAGGCCTAAGCATCGATGAAGTTGCAGCGTGGGTCGAGGAAAACAAGCTTCACCTTGCACACTGGTTCACAGTGGACGACCTTAATCATCTAAAACGCGGTGGTCGAGTTTCAGGTGCGGCCGCCTTCGTCGGCACAATGCTGAACATTAAACCGGTTCTTCATGTCGACGATGAGGGGCATTTAATTCCGGTGGATAAAATCCGCGGACGCCGCAAAAGCCTTGAGGAGCTGGTTGCGCACATGGAAAAAACAGCAATTAAACCCTCTGAGCAAACCGTTTTTATCAGCCACGGCGATGCCCTTGAAGATGCAAAGTATGTTGAAAAGCTTGTACGCGAGCGCTTCGGTGTACAAACCATCTACATAAACCCAATCGGTCCAGTAATCGGGACACACTCCGGTCCCGGAACCATCGCTCTGTTTTTCCTTGCTGAGAAAAGGCTTTGACAGCAATAACAAGCTGTTAAACAATTATTATGTAAACCAAAAGCAACGGCACAAGGTTTTTATCCTGTGCCGTTGCTTTTTAACTTTGACCGTTCTTGTCAATTTCCGAGTGAAGATAGGAAAGAGCGTCTGATAGAGACCCAATACTGTCAACCAAGCCGCATTTAACGGCATCCTCCGCATCGATTACGCTTCCCACATCGTTAGCAAGCTCACTTGTGCGAAGCATATAATCCATTAGCTTTTCTCTTGAAATATGCGAGTTGTTGATAATGAACTTCACAACTCGCTCCTGCGTTCTCTGAAAATAGTTAAAGCTCTGCGGAACGGCGATTACAACGCCGTTTAATCTTACCGGGTGAATTGTCATTGCGGCGGAGGGCGCAATGTAGCTCCGCTTTGCGGCGACCGCAAGCGGCACTCCGATTGAATGTCCTCCGCCAAGAACAATTGAAGCTGTCGGTTTTTTCATGCCTGCTATCAGCTCGGCTATTGCAAGACCTGCTTCAACATCTCCTCCTGCCGTATTAACAAGAATTAGAAGTGCCTTTAATTCAGGGCTCTCCTCTACTGCCGCAATTATGGGCATTACGTGCTCATATTTTGTTGTTTTGGTGCTGTCGTGTAAAATTTGATGTCCCTCAATCTGTCCGACAATTGTCAAACAGTGTATTGCACTTTGCTCCGGTCCGATTACGGCACTTCCAAAATCGTTTATGTTCTCCGACTTTCGCGAGCTTTCACTTTCTTTTTCATCTTCATCATCGTATTCTAACATAAAAATACCCCCATTCTTGCTTTAGTCTTTGCAAAAATGGGGGTATTTATTATCAATACTATATTAGTCTATTTTTCGGCGTATACTGCCTTTATGCCCTTGTAGGTCATGTAGCAGTCAAACTTTGCAACGGTTTCATAAGGCGCATGCATTGAAAGCACCGGAACGCCGGCATCAATCGTGTCAATATCGCGCTCTGCCATATACATGGCAACTGTGCCGCCGCCGCCCTGATCTACCTTTCCAAGCTCTGCCATTTGCCAAACGACCTTGTTTTCCGAAAATATGCGGCGCAGACGAGCGACAAGTTCCGCAGATGCATCGCTGGAATCCGACTTACCGCCGTGTCCGGTATATTTGCAAATGCCCATTCCGTAGTTCACCTTGGCGGCATTTCGCTTTTCGGATACATCGGCATAGTTGGGGTCAAAAGCATTAGTAACGTCTGCCGAAATACAGAGGCTTTTGGCAAAGCAGTGCGAGAGCTTCACGTTCTGGGAGTCGCATAAATCGCCTACAAAACGCTCAAAAGCCATGCTCTTCATCCCGGAAACACCTTCCGACCCGATTTCTTCCTTGTCAGCAAGAATGCAGATTGCGGTCTTCTCAGGGCAGCCAATTTCCAAAATCGCCGCAAGCTCGGCATAAGCGCAAACGCGGTCGTCGTGTCCGTAACCTGCAATCAGGCTGCGGTCAAGTCCTGATTCGCGAGCCTCATATGCGGGAACGGCAGAAAGCTCGGCGGATAAGAAGTCCTCTTCTGCAATACCGTATTTCTTATTAAGCAAATCCATGATTGCAAGCTTAACTCTGTCCGAAACATCCTCTTTATCGGGGATGGTGCCGACTAACAGGTTAAGATTTTCGGCTGGGACAAACTCATCGGAGCTTTTCTTCCTCTGTTCCTTACCGAGATGGGGCAGAAGATCGGTAATCTGGAAAATCGGGTCAGACTTGTCTTTTCCGATGCAAATTTCGACAGTCTCGCCGCTTTTTAGCGCCACTACTCCGTGTAGCTCAAGCGGAATCGTAAGCCACTGATATTTCTTGATACCGCCGTAATAGTGTGTTTTGAAGTAACAAATGTTATTGTCCTCATAGAGTGGAACCTGTTTTAAATCCAAACGGGGGCTATCAACATGGGCCGCCGCGATAATGCTGCCTTCCGAAAGCGGCTTTTTGCCGATTACGGCAAGCATAAGTGCTTTTCCCCTGTTGGAGGTGTAAACCTTTGTCCCGGGCTTTAGCTCCATTCCGGTTTTATAGGGCACAAATCCATTTGCCTCAGCAAGCTTAATCCCTTCAAAAACAGCCTCACGCTCAGTTTTTGCGCTGTTTAAAAAAGTCATATAGTTTTTGCAGTAGGTCTCCGCAAGCTCAAGCTCCTTTTCGTCAATAAGCTCATAACCATTTTTTTGCTTATAGAACAATCTATCTTTTCTTGCGGATTTTTCCTTATCCATCTGTTACCTCCTAATAATCTGCTTAAATACTTCCTTGCACTTAGCTTTAAAATGCTCCTCCGTACTGTCGTTCAAGACAGTATAGTCGCAGTTTTTCACATAATACTCATTCGGCTTTTGCGCGGAAATGCGAAGAATCGCATACTCTCGCGATATTCCCTCGCGCTTCATCAGCCGCTCTATTCTTGTTTCCGTCGGAGCAACAATTCCAACCGTTGCCTTACAAATATTCGAAGCTCCGCCTTCTATTAGGTCAATTGCGTCGATTGCAGCAAATTCGCCGCCTCGTTTAGCCCAATCGGTAAGCGCTCTGGCGATTTCACCGCCAACAAATTTGTGCGTGATGGCGTTAAGCGCACGAAGCTCCTCCGGATTCGAAAAAACAATTTGTCCAAGCGCCTTTGTATCGCGCGTTCCCGCAGGTATCGCTCCCGGAAATCTCTCGTTTAGCGCAGCGAGCATATCCTCGCTTTCGTTTAAAAGCGTGTGATACACCTCGTCTGCGTCGATTATAAGTCCACCCATTTCTTTGATTACGTTTAGTGCAGTCGTTTTTCCGCTGCCCGTACCACCCGTAATGCCAATTATCGTAAGTGACGCAGTCAGCGCCATAAAAACATCGTCAGCGGAAACCGCGCCCTCGCGCAGAACAGCATAGGGCGTTTTTGTAAGATCAATAATAGTGGACTCTTTGCCCAAGGTGCACTCTCCGCCATCTATTATACCTTCAATTTTGCCGTCAAAGTAACGCAAAACGTCTTGCGCACTCACAGGGCTTTTCTCACCCGAGGGATTTGCCGAAGGTGCGGCAAGCGGAAAATCAATTGTCCCGAGCAGCTCCTTAAGTTGCGGATGGTCGGGACATCTTAGTCCAACCGTGTCTCCGCCGGCTCGCACAATATCTGGAATCGTTTTTTTTGCTTTTAAGACTATCGTAAGCGGTCCCGGCCAAAACACATCCGCAAGAATATACGCGGCTTTTGGCACATCCTCACAAAGCAACGCGATAGCATCAGCACCCGCAACCATCAGGCTGAGCGGCTTTGCTTCGGGTCTGCCTTTAACTTCGTAAATTTGTGATACCGCTTTCTCGTCAAAGCCGTTTGCGGCTAGTCCATAAACCGTTTCAGTCGGAACAGCTACAAGCCCGCCTGCTTTTAAAACATCCGCCGCGTCTGAAATTCTGCCGCTTAAGTTTTGTGTTTCCATTATAGTATCTCCGAAAAGATTTTATTCTCCAGCCTGAGCCTTCAATTTTTCTGCCTGATCGGCAGTTACAAGAGCGTCAATTACCTCGTCAAGGTCACCATTCATGATCTGCTCAATTTTATAAAGCGTCAAGCCGATTCGGTGGTCTGTAACACGGCCCTGCGGAAAGTTATAGGTGCGTATGCGCTCGGAACGGTCACCTGTTCCGACCTGACTCTTTCTCTCGGCGGCAAGGGCGGCATTTTTCTTTTGTTGGTCTGCTTCATAAAGACGCGAGGTGAGAATCTTCATCGCGCGGTCTTTGTTTTTGTGCTGGCTACGTTCATCCTGACATTCCACGACCGTGCCTGTGGGCAGGTGCGTTATACGGATTGCGCTTTCAGTTTTGTTGATGTGCTGTCCGCCTGCGCCGCTCGCGCGGAAGGTATCTATTTTTAATTCGCTTAAATTGACTTGAAATTCGACCTCGTCAACCTCGGGCAAAACCGCAACGGTAACCGTGCTCGTGTGGATACGACCCGAAGACTCCGTATCTGGAACGCGCTGAACGCGGTGAACACCGCTTTCAAACTTCAATCTTGAATAAGCGCCCTCACCCTCAATAATGAAGCTGACTTCCTTAATTCCACCGATTTCGGTTTCGTTTATATTAGCGATTTCGCTTTTCCAACGCTTTGATTCGGCGTACATGGAATACATACGATAGAGGTTATATGCGAAAAGTGCCGCTTCCTCGCCGCCCGCACCGCCGCGAATTTCCACGATGACGTTTTTGCTGTCGTTAGGGTCAGTGGGCAGAAGAAGAATTTTGAGCTCCTCTTCGATGGCTTCCATTTGCTGTTTTGCGTCCTCAAGCTCCTCGCGAAGCATATCCTTAAAATCTGAATCCTCCACGCCTGCTTCGAGCAGCTTCTTCGCCTCGTTTGCCGTGTTTTCGAACTTGCTGTAACGGCGATAGGTTTCGACGACAGTCGTAAGCTCCTTCTGGTCTTTGGCAAGCTTCGCGTAGGCGGCAACGTCCGTATAGACCTCGGGCATCGTCATCCGTCGTTCGATTTCGGAGTATTTTTCTTCAATTTCCCTGAGCTTTTCAAGCATAAATGGTTCATCCTTAGATAAGTAGTTTGTCGTATAGTCTAGCGGAATATTATACCACAGTTTGACTAAGATGTAAACAACATAAGAATTGGTGTTTTTACTCCTCTGTTTCGGCGGTCTTTTTTACGCGGAGCTTTTTAATAAAATATGCGGCACAGGCAATAAACAAGCACAATCCAATTAATATTTCGCAGTATTCATCACTAATCATTCCATTTGAAACCATTGGAATACTGCCCTTAATTATCGAAATAATTGTTGTCGTTATTATAATTAAGCCCAAAATGAAGTTGAATATTATTCGTAATCGACCATAATTATCATAAATCCCATCTAATGCGTCGTTTTTTATTATAATCATTTCGACTAGAAGTAGCGATAGAATAACGCTAAGAAAATACTGTGAAAAGTTGCTTATGATGTTAACTCCGCATTCGCGCAGTATTGTACCTATAAGCATTAGCGCAGCTAAACAGATATACCCATATAGAACCGCTTTCCCGTGTACCAATTTTTGCCGCTCATCAAATCTTTCACTGTATTTATTCATGTTTTCCATTTCACTCATCCTCCCCGAATAACTCATCCAATGGTTTTCCCAGCACCTTGCATATCGCCCTGCAAAGCTTAATGGTGGGATTATACTCTCCCTGCTCAATCGCATTCATTGTTTGCCGAGAAATACCGACCTCTTCGGCAAGTGCTGTCTGTGTCATATCCAGTTGCGCACGCGCAACTTTAATTTTAATATTCCGAGCCATTATTAATCACCTCGCAATATCACGTTACCATACGCACTACTATTTGTCAACTATATGCGACTATATGTAACGAAAAACAAGCCCGTTCTTTTCGAAAACAGACTTGCTTTAATCAATATATATTATTATGTAAACCTTTTTGGCAGACTCTTGCCCTCATCCCAACAGTGCTGACAGCGCAGAGCCTGTTAGTGTCGCATTTTCTGCCTGTTTGAACACGATAAAGCGATGCAGCTTGCCCTCAATTTCGCTTTTCACATACTTATCGAGCTTTTCTCTGAAAAGCAGAGATTTATAGAAGGTTGAGCCTTCCGCAACAACGCAGAAGGGCTTTTCGGCGCTCTTTCCTCCGTCGCAGCGAAGGCAAAGTGCCGCGATGTTCGCACAAACGAGCCTTGAAGCGCGCTCAAAGGTTTTATCGATAAGCTCTCGCAGTACCACGGCATCTGAGTCGACGCACATCATAGTTACACGGTTAGCTGTTCCGCGAAGAAAATCGTCCAGCTCCGGTGCGGCGAAAAGCGGAAGCACTTCGTTAAAGCCATTGGATAACAATCCTTTTTGTGCCGCAAAATGAGCCATATTGGTGACAATTTTCCCGATATAAGCACCCGAAAGCATCCTTTCGAGAGTATTCACTTCTGGATATTCGGCGGTTGTGTCAATCATTTTGTCAACTTCTCCGCGAAGAGCCTTTGTGAAATTACCCGACTCGCAGTTAATAATCATGTCTGGAGCCTTAACAAGCTTTGAAATATTTTCGCCTTTTTCCAGACAGCAGGTGTTATACCCTGTTCCAAGAATCAGTCCGCAAATGCCATCGAAGCATGAAAGCGTAAACTCTGCCACGCCTCCCATGAGGCCCGCAACCGTATCGTTAAGCAATGTAAAGCTAAGGTCTTTTGAAACTCCCATTTCGCTCAGCTTTTTCTTTATTCCCTGACCTAATATTTGGCCTTCCGAATCGGTTACGGATACTTCTTTTGTCAAGCACATAATTTTACCGTCACGATTTGGAAAAATCTCTGCGGGATATGAGAAGCAAAAGCCGATTTTATCACTTACTTCGGTTAGCGGAAGTATTTTTTCGGCAAGCTGCGAAAAAAAATCATCTGAAGAAATTTCAAACAAGCTGCCGGGCATCGAATACTTTTCAAGTCTTGACACTATCGGTTTCCCATCAATAAAGGTCACCAGCGCCACACGAAGGTTAGTACCGCCCGCGTCAACTGCGATTACAGGGTCATCCTCCGACGGAGTTCCAATCGCGGATATGTATGTTGGTATCATTGGGATTGACGAGACTTCTCCGTACAAACCCTTTTCCATTTCGGACAAAAAAGAATTTGTAAGCTCTTGAATGTTGTTTAAATCGGGGTGCATCGAGATTTCGCGCAATAATTCATTTGTTTCGTCAATAATATTCCCCATAGTTTTCCCCCCGAAAATAATCTGTAGCAATATCTGTTACGTAATTATTATTTTATCATAACAAAAGATATTGTTCCATTCATATTTAAAAATCATGCCCATTTAAGCATGATTTTTAAAAAAACGCTCCGCACAACATAGTGCCGAGCGTATTTTTAACCAGTTTTCGGCGAGAACTCCGATTATGGGCTTAAAATGAATTCGCTTTATCTCTCCGCTACCTTTCGTCTCAAACTTAAACAGTCCGCTATCATTGCAATAAATTCGCTGTTTGTCGGTTTCCCCTTCACATTTGACACAGTATAACCGAAGAATTTTTGCAAGGTTTCAATATCTCCCCTATCCCAGGCGACCTCAATTGCATGCCTTATGGCTCTTTCAACCCTTGACGGAGTTGTGCTGAATTTTTTTGCAACTGTTGGATACAGCACCTTTGTCACTGAGTTTATTATGTCCATATCATTTATTGTAAGTATAATTGCTTCTCTAAGGTATTGATAGCCCTTAATATGTGCCGGAACACCGATTTCGTGAATAACCTCCGTTACCACAGCTTCAAGATTATCCTTGCGCTGATGCATATCAACGCCTTGTTGCTTTGAATTGACGCTATTTGAAGCGCGGCTAATTGAGGTCACCTGCCGTATACGGCTGAGAAGTGCAGGTACATCACAGGGCTTGGGCATGAAGTAGTACGCTCCAAGCTCCGCCGCCTCCTGAAGTACATGATCGTTGAAAAAACCTGAAACAATTATAACTGCTGGTTTTTGATTCATTTGAGATACTTTTTGGAGAACTCCCAGTCCGTCCATTTTTGTCAGTACAAGATCCATTACGACCACATTTGGATGCTTTTGCTCGATGAGTGCGAGTGTTTCGATGCCATCTCCGGCCGTGCCAACAACTGCCATGTCTTCTTCCGAAGAAATCGTATCCGCCATTAAGTAGCGGAAATCCTCCCCTGAATCTGCGATTAGTACTCGTGATTTGGTTTCCATAACATTCCCTCCGTTATTATTCATATACGGTAGGCCATCTCTTTCTTTAAGCACAAACACCGCCAAACGACTATAATTTAACATATCTGTTTCCAAAGTGCAACAAGAAACTGTAAAATAGCAACATTTATTTGTTTACATAATTCGACTTTACTCGACTAAATAACTAATTTTGACGGCATTCATCGCTTCTCGACACAATATTGTCGAATTTTTGAGGTATACTCACCCTTTTATTGTGCTGATGTTACATATTTTTGCAAAAATATTTGTTTGATATTTTATTTATGTTTTGCCGCATTTTGTGCAATTTTTGACAATTTATGTGCACATAAAACGGTCTTAACAATGTTCTTGCGAGTCATAACAGATAAGATCGGTAATTTAATTCATTTTACTGCAGGTTTACATAATTTTAGAGACTATTTTTCTTTTTAATATATTATCTTGCTTTTTCTGTGTTCACGTGAGTTTTTTTACAAAAGCTGTGCCGCGAAACTTAAAGTAATTTCACGGCACAGCTTTTTTTAATCAGGCTACATTGCCAAGATTCATACTCCCGGCCGCCTCCAACATCTTTTCTATTGAAATTCCGAAGCCTTTAGTAGGATCGTTAACCATCACATGTGTTACCGCTCCGATTAGTTTTCCGTTCTGAATAATCGGGCTTCCGCTCATGCCCTGCACTATTCCTCCTGTCTTTTCAAGAAGTCTTCTGTCTGTAACAGAAATCATCAAGCTTCTACCGTCAGCGTTACCTCTGTAAACTCTTGTAATCTCAATTTCGAATTCTTCGATCTCCGAACCCTTAATATTTGCATAAACGGTCGCCTTGCCAAGCTCAATATCATTACTGTTCGCTACCGGAATTGCTTTTCCAGCATCGGGCAAGCCTGAATTTAATACACCAAATATTCCGCAGCTTGTATTTTGAAGGATATTACCGCAAGTGCTTCTTTCGCTGAAATCACCACAGAGTTCGCCCGGCTCACCTGCACAGCCCTTTTTGATATCGACAACGGTTGATAGAAATATATCGCCTCTGCCTAAGGGCATAATTACGCCGGATTCAAAGTCATTGATTCCATGCCCTAGCCCTCCGTACATACCGGTACCAGGATCATAAAATGTCATCGTGCCAATACCCGAAACATTGTCCCTAAGCCACAAACCCAGTTCCGGTGTGCCGCCGGCAATATTGGGTGTCACAGTCAATTGCAAAATCTCTCCGCTTCTCTGAATAGTTATCGAAACCGGCTGGTCACTCAATTTTGACATTGCTGCCTTAAATTCATCGGCAGAGCCGATTTTTGTATCGCCGATTGCTTTTATCAAGTCCCCTGGAAGAATCCCCGCAATCGCGGCCGGTGATGCTGCTTGTCCGTCCTGTGTTGCAGCCAATCCAACAACCAGCACCCCATCTGTGAACATTTGTATTCCGACAGTGCAGCCCATTGGTACCAGCTTTTTTTCCTGCACTGCAAAGGCCGACACTGTCTGAGAAAGTATACATATTATTAACACTGCCGAAATACATCCGCTTCCATATTTTGTTTTTTTATTTAAATTCATCCCTGCTTCCCCCGCTTTTCGATTTGTATTTGAATCGCTATTACATTATGTTCGCAAGCTTGAAAAATAAGCGCGAATTCGTGTAACAAATTATATCTCAATTACCTTTTCGCACTTTTTCGCATACTTTAAAGAGTATTCTTGAAATGGTAATTTGAAGAAATGTTAATTGGAATTTTTTGAATTAATCAAAATGCGGATTAAGGAGGTTATTATTGAAGCAGTGTTGCCCCTGTTCGAATTCAAAAAGCAAAAGCAAACCGGTTTTCAATCAAGAAGCAATGCCCGATTTGCCGATTTTCGATGCGGTTTTAGCTGAGATGAACAAACTTGCCGGAAAATATGCTTTTGTTAAGCTATCAGAATATGGCAGAAGCGTTATGGGAAAACCTTTGCTATATATCTGTGCCGGAAGCGGCACACGCCGCGTCTTTTACAGTGCATCGCACCATGCCAACGAATGGATTACAACACTCATACTATTAAAATATATGAATGAACTATTTGAAAAGGCTCAAAGCAATTCTCAAATCGGCAGCTTCAACGCAAAAGAGCTGCTTTCAAGAACTAGGCTCTGCTTTGCTCCGCTTGTAAATCCTGATGGTGTCGACCTTGTATTGGGAAAGCTTTCAAGCGGAATATACTATGACTCTGCAAAAACGATCGCCGATAACTATCCATTTATACCGTTCACTTCCGGCTGGAAGGCAAATATTGAGGGAACGGATCTCAACCTTCAATATCCCGCGAACTGGCAAAAGGCAAAGCAAATAAAGTTTGAGCAGGGCTTTGTAAGCCCCGCACCCAGAGATTATGTTGGAAGCGAGCCTCTTGCTGCACCTGAAAGCCGAGCGCTTGCGGAGTTTACCCGTATCTCGAATCCGGAGACTATAATAGCTCTTCATACGCAGGGCAACGTCATCTATTGGAAATTTGCGGATTTCGAACCGGACGGCGCCTATGAGCTAGGTTTAAAGCTTGCTGCGGCAAGCGGATACGAGCTGTCTCAAACTCCGCCCATAAGCGACAATGCCGGCTACAAAGACTGGTTTATTCAGGACTTCAACCGCCCTGGTTACACTGTTGAGATGGGTTTGGGTGAAAATCCTCTTCCGCTTACTCAGTTTAATAGCATCTATTCCGCTATGGAGCCCCTGCTTTCGACAGCCGCATACGGCTAATTTGCAAATGAATTTATGTGCGTCCCGAATTTTAAAACCAATATCCCTGAGGTGTACGCAGGACTTCAGGCAAAAGCTTTGTTAAGGACGCACATAAAGCTCATTTGATTATTGTTCTATTTTCTTCTAAAATTCGCGGAGATTTCGCTGAGCGCTTCTGACGCTTCCATTTGAAACTCATCATTTCGAGCGATGTCCCCAAGGGCAACAATACCGACAAGAATTCCATTATCGGTAACAGGTAATCGGCGAATTTGACTATTTCCCATTAGCTGCGCAGCCTTCTCCGTGTCTTCAAACGGCGATGCGGTCACAATATTGCGCGTCATTATTTCTCCAATTCTGACTTCTTGCGGATTTATATTGCCCGCAACACAACGAAGAACAATATCTCTGTCAGTTACTATTCCCTTAAGTTTATTTTTTCCGTCACGTACCGGAAGCGAGCCTATGTTGTTTTGCTTCATTAGCCTTGCAGCGGCAATCACAGGCTCGTCTTCAGCAATGGAAATAACCCGTTCCGTCATTATTTCACTAATATTCATGTTGTTTCCTCCCAATTTTGTCATTTGCCGTTCCGACAAAATAAGTATCGTCCTTGTCGGGCACAATTATTCGTCAAAAATTCAAAATTGAAGGGTATGACGCGTTTTCTTTTCAAACAGTCCAAAAAATTTTAACTTGGTTTTAGTCAACTCAATTACATTATTAATATGAACGGCAGAATTTTAGCATTATTCTTTATCTGCCCCCTCATCCAAGCTCCTTTAATGCTGGAGCCGTCGCGTCAGCAAAGAGCCTTACGGCATTGAGAGCCTCGCTAAGCGTATTCCCGTTGCTTCCGACCTCCAATATTATTGAGCCTGTTGTAAGGTGCTGATTATACCGTTCCTTTTTTAAAGCAATCGGACGTGCTAACGAAGGATATTTTGAAACAACTGCCGACTGGAGGTAAAGCGCAAATTTTAAATTTTCCTGCCAATTCGGATGCTCCAAGCCGTTTTCACCTGTTCCCACAAGAAGCATAAGCTGTGAGCTTGGCTTTCCGCTGCCCTCCGCAACTGTTTTGTAAACCACGTCTCCGTCCCCTATTGAATCTCTGTGGAGGTCAACAACAATCGAAATTCCGGGGTATTGCTCCAAATACTTTTCAATTGCCTCCTCACTTCTGGCGTAGCTACCGGTATAGCTTGGGAAGTCATAAATGTTTCTGTCATGTATAACAGAAATCCCATAGCTTTGATAGGATGCCGCAAGCTCATCTCCAACCCTGATAACGCTGTATTTGGAATCCTCAGTCCTGTAATTATCGGTAGGCAAATAATTATCCTCTGAGCTTGACGTATATGCCTCGCTTCCGTGTGTATGTATGATCAGCACCTGCGGCCCTTCTGACGCGAGCTTAACTGTTGTTCCCGCCGCGATAAGAGAATTAAGGTCAAGCTTATAGCTTGTATTGTTCGTAATAACCATACCGCCCTCAATTGTTGTTGGCAATATAACAGGCGATTCTTCCGGCTCTGGCTGCGCAGTTTCCGGGACAAGCACCTCAGACGGAAAAGGTGCAAGTGAGGCTTCGGTAGCAGTTATTGCTGTTTGTCCGCCTTTTGAGGTTTGTTCGTCAATTGTTTCTACGTTTTCATTTTGGTTGAAAATGTCGTCAAGCCCGAGTTCCAAGCGCAATCCTGCAGTGCTAAGCTTATTTTCTTCTAAAAATCGTTTCATCAGTTCCCTGGTTTGAGGGTTTATTGTCACTGAGTGTACAGCGTAAATGCCAGCAAATATCATTACAGCTGCCGCGAAGCCTTTTTTCAAGCTCAACTCATCCCTCCTCTCTCTTTTCGTAATTAATTTTATGCTTTCTTTCGTTTTTTGATACCCAAAAGCAAAGCATAAAATCGCAGTTTGTGAGCTGTTCAAAATGCCTGCAACGGCGAATAATGAATTTGAAAAGATTTACATAATGCAAAATTATTGACAACCTTCTTGCATATCACATGGCTCAAACCTATATTTCGATCAAAACGCACAAATTGTTTTGTCATGTCGCACACACAAGATTTTGTGCTTATCCATTGATAACACTAGATTTATTGCGTTCATATTGCGTGTATGTGAAGAATCAATTATTTTCAGCATGTCAATTTGTACAAATTCACACTTGATTTTTTTACACCAAAATGAAATAATTATGTCAGAATATAAGAATACCGCAATTATCCCCTTTTTTATTTTTTTGTTAGAATAGGAGCGTGTTATGAAAAAACTAATAAAAACCAACATTTCCATAATATGCGCCATTTGCTTGATGTTTTGCACGATGGGTGGTTTCGCAAGTGCCGAAGTTACGACCGACGACGCTAATGAAGCGGTCTACAGTACGGTTCCCATCTACTTAAACGGTATAAAAATGACCGACGGTCTTTTCGTTAATGAAACCACATATATACCTCTCAGAGCTTATTTTAAAGCCATTGGAAATCAAGCCGATATCGCATGGAATGAAGAAACAAATACAGCAACAATTACCGACAAGGGTCTTGTACTGGCAGTAACCGTGGGCAACCATTACCTCACAGTTAATGACCGTAACCTCTATCTGGCCAACGGAGCGCTTGTAATTGACGGGACAATATACCTTCCTATCCGAGAACTTGCAAAGCTTTATTCCGCGAGTGTTGAGTGGGATGCCGAATCTTCTTCAGTCAGCCTATGCTCGGACAATACCATTGTTATCGACAGCGCAACCAACTACTACAATGAGCAGGATTTATATTGGCTGTCTCGCCTTATAAATGCCGAGTCCGGAAACCAGCCTCTTGAAGGCAAAATTGCCGTTGGTGACGTTGTTCTTAACCGCGTTGCTAATCCCACCTGCCCCGATTCAATTTACGGCGTAATATTTGACTCAAAATATGGCGTTCAATTTAGCGTTACTCAAAACGGTGGAATATATGAAGAGCCTAACGAAGAATCCGTCATTGCGGCAAAGATTTGTCTCGAGGGCTACAATCTCGTCGGTGATTCAATCTACTTTGTAAATCCAGAAGTTGGAGTGTCTTCATGGTTTGCTAAAACACGTGTGTTTGTAGCAACCATCGGTCAGCACGATTTCTACGCTTAATTGTAGACTTAAAAGAAAAATCATGTTATTATTCGGGGTGTATCTAAAGATACGCCCCGTTGATTTATTCGCAGAATATTCGGAGGAACTCTATGCAGCAGATTTTAAAAAACGGATTTGGGACTCTTCGTCTGCCGTTTACGGATGAAATGTCCGAGCGTTTTCAAAAATACTACGACTGCCTTACAGAAAAAAACGCCGTTATGAACCTAACTGCCATAACAGGCATGGAGGATACCGCCCGGCTGCACTTTCTCGACTGCGTTGCTCTTTGCTCTATTTATGATTTTTCAGGCGCATCCATCATTGACGTCGGAACCGGCGCGGGCTTCCCGGGGCTTCCGCTTAAAATCGCTGTTCCAGACATTTCTCTTACTCTGCTTGACAGCCACAAAAAACGAGTGGCATTTTTAGAGGAAAGCTGCCGTATGCTCAAACTAACGGATGTCACCTGTATAAGCCAACGAGCCGAGGAAACAGCTTCCGACATCGGTGGAAGCTTTGACATTGCTGTTTCCCGGGCCGTAGCACGTCTTAACATACTTTGCGAGCTGTGCTTGCCCTTTGTGCACGTCGGGGGAGTGTTCATAGCCATGAAGGGTCCCGATTGTTCAGAGGAGCTTGCAGAGGCATTAAAAGCGATATCAATATTGGGTGGAAATGCCCCCGAAATAAAAAAATACACAATTCCGGGCACCGATATCGTCCATAGCGCCGTTATCATTCAGAAGATTAAGACCACACCTCCAGAATACCCTCGTCAATTCGGAAGAATTAAAAAAGCCCCCCTGTAATAGCCACTGCTATCTTCGCATACCTCAAGTAGAAACTTTTTCGAAAACTGTTTGGTATAAATAATTAAATTAGCTTAACGAAAGGAAAATATTCTTATGTCAGTTATCACAGTTACAAGCCAGAACTTTGAAACAGAAGTAGTTGCCTCCGAAAAACCCGTTCTAATAGACTTTTGGGCAAGTTGGTGCGGCCCCTGCCGTATGCTCTCCCCTGTTGTCGATGAGCTTGCCGAAGAGCGTACCGATATTAAAGTCGGTAAAATTAATGTCGATGAAGAGCCCGAGCTCGCAGGGCGTTTCGGCGTGATGAGCATACCCACACTTGTCGTTTTAGTCGGCGGAGAGATTAAAAACAAATCCGTAGGAGTCATTCCAAAGGAAAAGATTCTTGAACTGCTTTAAATATTTCAGCAGCCCGATGTAATAAATATTTAAAAAAGCTTGCTATCATTTTTCAAGAGGGTATTTAGATTGTTTTCTAAATACCCTCTTGACTTTTCTTGCTCTTAGAAGTAAATTTTGTTTAGGTATAACTCTAAACAAGAAAGGGTGGTGTCTTTGAGTTTTCCGGAAACCTTTAAGGCTCTGGCCGATCCCGTTCGGCGTGAAATCCTAATTATGCTCAAGCAGGGTAAAATGTCGGCCGGAGAAATCGGGCAGGCCTTCGACATGACGGGCGCTACAATTTCATACCACCTTTCACAGCTAAAAAAGGCGAAGCTCGTAACCGAAAGTAAGCAAAAAAATTATGTATATTATGAGCTTAACACCTCCGTTTTCGAGGAGGTTATGCTCTGGTTTTCTCAATTCGGAGGTAGCAAAGATGAAACCGAGAAATAACGTTCAAATAATTCTATCCACCATCGTATGTCTTGTCCCTATTGTGCTGACGCTTGCCCTGTATAAAAAGCTTCCTGAGCAGGTTCCAATACACTTCGACATGAACGGCGTCCCGGATAATTACGCATCAAAAGCGATTGCGGGCTTCCTGTTCCCCGTTCTTCTTGCCGCATTTAATGTGTTTGTACATTTCATGATGAACTCTGACCCGAAAAAGCAAAACGCCAACAAAATCATACGACTTGTCGGCTTCTGGATCTTTCCTGTTGTATCGTTAATTACTGTTCCCATGACGCTTTTCAAGGGTCTTAATTACGACGTACCTGTAGTTACCATTTGCACCGCTATGATCGGTCTTTTGTTTTTGATAATCGGCAACTACCTCCCCAAAAGCCGACAGAGCTATACTGTTGGTATAAGACTTCCGTGGACACTGGACAACGAGGAAAACTGGAACAAAACGCATCGTTTTGGTGGCTTTGTTTGGGTGCTCGGCGGGCTTGTTGAAATTGTCAGCGCTTTTGTAAGAAGCTATAGTATTCAATTTGCCGTAATTGCGCTGGTCGTAATTCTTCCGATAGCCTATTCTTATCTGCTATTTCGCAAACAAATCAAAGATAAGGAGCCCAAACAATGAATAAAATAATTGCATCATTCGCAGCTATCGTTCTCCTGCTTTCCTTAGCTGCCTGTTCCTCAAGCAAATTAGCTGACATTTATAAGGAGGATGAGGTAAGCACCCGCGCCAAAAGTGTTGTGGACACCATAAACACGTTGGATTACGACGCTGTTGTGGCCGTGCTGCGCGAGGATTTACAAAGTCAAATCACCTCCGAAAGCTTAAAGAGCGCTTGGGGTCCGCTATTAGACGAGGCCGGTGCTTTCAAAGAATACAAAACTGTTGTTACATATGGCCAGAAGGATAAAGCGACCGAGGAAGACTACGCTGTTTGCGTGCTTGTCTGCACATACGAAAACGCGAGCCGGACCTTCACGATTTCTATGGATAAAGACCTCGAAATCGTTGGTTTATATATGAAATGAGGCAATAACCCCATTAAGAAGCGCTGTCACCGTTGTGACAGCGCTTCTTTGCGTCTATATTGTCAGGGTCCCATTCTCGTCCTCAAGAAGTATGAAAATCTTCTCCTGTTCGCCAGTAGCGGCGTTCACATAAATTAAAAACCTCTGTTCGTTCGCGTCTTGACAATTGAATTCGTAGCAAAGAATTTCATTATCACCGGCGCTGGGGATTATTGTTTTTTCTGTTCCTGTGATGCTAATATCACTTGGGACCTTTTCTTTTGCCGACTCAATGGAGACCACTGCGGTGGGAAGCTCGCGCTGCTTGTGGGATTTTAAATAGCCTATGGCTTCAAAGCTTTGTACAGAACCGTCGTCCATTGCAATTCCGACCTTTATTAGGTCAGGATAGCAAACCACGTCGTTATCGACATATGCGAAATTTGCCGTTAGGATATTGTTGTTTATCATATAGTAGCTCTCGCGCATACTGTCGTAACCCTTGCGCTCCAAAAACTTCTTTGCTGCATCCACTGCTTCCTTTGCGCTCAATATTGATTGTTCAGCAAGCCTTGAGCCGATAATCTGATAGACTACTCCGCCCTGCTTACTGACGGTAATTCGCAAAACGTCTTGCTTTATCTTAGTTTCATAGCAAAACGATGGAATATCACCTGCCAATTCTCCCACCGGATAGACTTGCTCAGGTCTCACACCGAGAAATTGTCCCACGACCTGCCGACCGGCGGAAATATCAATTTCGTCCAAGCCTTCAAGCATAACGGGTTTCACCCCTTCAGGGTGCTCGGAAAAGGGACCGTCATATATCAGCGTCGGTACCTCGGGGAATTCCTGCTCAACCGAGCTCATCCCGTCACCAAGCGTCTGCGGAAGCGCTTCGTCTTCGTTTTTATCGAAGTTTTCAACTGTTTGGGCATATTCTTCTATGCTGATTAGGCCGCTCCCAAGCTCGTTTTGCATGGAATTGAAATTCTGCGCCAGCAATGAAGCTGTTTCCGAAAGAGCGCGAAGGTTGTCCTTTTCTTCCTGAGAAAAGCTCTCTCCTCGAGCGGCTTTTCTGGATAGCGCATATGCATAGTCCCCAACCCTTCCGATGAAGCCTGCGGTTTTTTCTAGCCCTGTTGACGAAAACGGCAGTATACTCAGCGCCATTTTTGCTGTTTCCGCTTTCCCGAACACCTCGGTGCAGACCGCTCCAGCCATCGAGGGCGAGGTTACTAACAGGCTTTTTTGAAGTGCGGTATCCATATCCGCAACACCCGAAACCAGCTCCGCAAAGGCGTGGCGGTAATTTGCGGAAATATAAAGCTCATCTTGATCCGCACGTTGGCGCGTAACTATAGCAAAAGCTACAGCGCTGATGGTAACTATGGAAAGCAACGAAATCATTGTAATTGCTGTTCTTTTTTTCATACTAAAACACCCCTTATGTGCCTATTCTTACACAAAAGGGGTGTTTTAGTTATGTTAATTTTTTGTTAGACTGGCTTATTTTTCAAAAAACGTGGCGGCGCTTGCCATGAGCCTTGCGCCATGACCTTCGAGCGCCTCAGGTGGCAGGCACAGCACCATGGTTACACATCCGCCCGCTGCAACCGGAAAAATATAAGCTCCCCATGATGTTCCGTCTGCTGTTTGACCCGACACAACTCGTGCTTTTCCGTTTTCCGTATAGTTTTCGCCCAAGTCCTCTGTCACAAGGTCAGATGTATAAAGTTCGAATATTCTAGCGGCTAAATCATCTTCCGTCATATCGCTGAAATATCGAATTTCCATAAAGGTGCTAACCTCGCCGCTGCCTGTGGGTACAATAACATAGCCGCCCTCAATAAAGGCAACGTCATACATTGAAGTGTCTATATAAATTCCCGCTTCGAGGTTTCCCCAGTCGTTGACCGAAAGGTCATACAGTTGCATCGTGACATTTTCGTCAATACCCTCGATTTGAACCACAAATTCTTTTTCCAAGGGGTAATCTGCGGCCTGCTGTGTCGGTACCGGCGCAGGTGTGGCTGTTTCCGTCTGAGCTTGTGTTGGTGCTGGCTTTGGCGTAACAACAACCTCTTTTCCGCATCCAGCCAAAAGGCTCGCAAGAAGGGCAACAATGCAAATAAGCGCCAGATTTCTTTTTTTCATAGAATCCCCCAATCTAAATGCGCTACTCTTTTTATTTCAGCTTCTCAATTCCGAATTTCAAGCGTCTGATTGTTTCGTCCTTGCCGAGAATGTGGCAAATCTCGACCGCACCGCCGGGTGTAACGGTTTTTCCCGCAACCGCTATTCGTACAGGCCACATTAGCGTCGCATTCTTTGTTTCAAGCTTTTCCGCAAGCTCAATTAGCGTGCTGTGGATGTTTTCCTGCGTCCAGTCGGAAATGGCTTCCATTACCGGCAGCGCCTTGTTTAGCATATCTAGCGATATTTCGGCGTCGGTTTTGGATTTTTTATTCGTAAATAACTCAATATCGTAAGCAGGAAGCGCATCAAAAAAGTCAATTTTCTCCGGAATGTCCGTTAGCTTATCGGTGCGTGGCTGCAGAAGCGGCGCAAAGGCGGATATATCGATTGCGGGGTTCGTAACACTCTTTCGGATATACTGCGAGGCAATCTCTGTGAAGCGTTTGGGCGAGAGAGCCTTAATATATTCTGCGTTAAAGTAAGTCAGCTTTTCGATATCGAAAATAGCCGGTGATTTCGAAATCCCCGAAATGTCAAACGCCTCGCAAAGCTCGGAAAGCGAATAGATTTCCTGTTCTCCTCCGGGACTCCAGCCCAAAAGAGCGACGTAATTTAAAATTGCGTCGGTCAAATAGCCCTGCGCGAGCAAATCCTCGTAGCTTGGATCTCCGTGGCGCTTTGACATTTTGTTGTGGTGGTCACGCATGACTGGAGAGCAGTGAACATACTTGGGAATTTCCCAGTTAAAAGCCTCGTAAAGAAGATTGTACTTCGGCGCGGAGGCGAGATATTCGCTTCCCCTCACTACGTGCGTGATACCCATAAGATGGTCGTCAATGACATTTGCAAAGTTATAGGTCGGCAGTCCGTCTGACTTTATCAGAACATTGTCGTCCAAAGTATCATTCGGAACGGTTATCTCGCCAAATATTTCATCGCGGAAGGTTGTTGTCCCCTCGCGCGGTATGCGCTGGCGAAGAACGAAAGGCTCGCCTGCCGCCGCTTTTGCATCGGATTCTTCCTTTGTAAGACGAGCGCATGGATTTTCAACCTTCTTGAACTCCTCGCTTTCCTGTTCAAGCTCTGCCTTCTGGCAGAAGCAGCGGTATGCTCCACCTTTTTCAAGTAAGAACTCGGCGTATTTCCCGTAAAGCTCGCGGCGCTCTGTCTGAATATATGGCCCGACAGGGCCGCCTATATCTGGGCCTTCGTCGTGGGTAAGACCACAGTCCCTCATCGTTTTGTAGATGACATCAACAGCACCCTCAACAAGTCGTCCCTGGTCGGTGTCTTCGATGCGGAGAATGAATTTGCCCTTGCTTTTTTTTGCTATAAGATATGTGTATAGAGCCGTGCGCAAATTGCCAACGTGCATATATCCAGTGGGACTTGGCGCAAAGCGTGTCCTTGTTTCGCCGCACGGAATACGCGCTTCCATGTCCTCAAACCATTTCATGTCCATGCTTTTAATTTTCTCCTTATTGTCGCAAATATCTTTCCAAACAGTATAATATTTTAAATGACAGGGATTGTCAAGCCGTGACACTGCGTGATACAATGATAAATTAGAATATCGTTTATTAATGTGAGGTAAAATCCATGTCACACAATATTTCTGAAAAAATGCTCGGGCTTACTCAACGAAATTCTATTGTTCGCGAGATGTTCGAGGAAGGTAATCGGCTTGCAGCTATTCACGGGCGGGAGAATGTATTTGATTTCAGTATCGGAAACCCCAACTTCCCTGCTCCGAACAAAGTTAAGGACGCTGCTATTGATATTCTCGAAAACGAGCCTTCAACAATGGTACACGGCTATATGTCCAACGCCGGTTATGCCGATGTTCGCAGTGCTGTTGCGGATTCTCTCAATAAGCGTTTCGGAACCGCCTTCGACTTATCCAACATCATTATGACCGTCGGCGCCGCGGGAGGCCTTAATGTCATTCTTAAAACTCTTTTAAATCCCGGCGATGAGGTACTTGCTTTAGCGCCCTATTTCCTCGAATACGGAAACTATGTTGCAAACTACGACGGAGTTTTGGTTGTAGTACCTGCTAACACAACGGATTTTCAGCCGGATGCAGAGAACATTGGCAAAGCTATTACGTCCAAAACAAAAGCGCTTATTATAAATTCACCCAACAACCCTACAGGAGTTATATATTCCGAGGAAACCCTAAAGAAGATATCTGCCGTTCTTGAGGCAAAACAAAAGGAATACGGTCATTCGATATTCATTCTTGCCGACGAGCCCTATAGAGAGCTGTGCTATGACGGGACGGAGGTTCCATGGCTTACGAAGTTCTATCGCAACACGATTGTGAGCTATTCCTGGTCAAAGTCCCTTTCTCTCCCCGGGGAACGCATCGGCTATCTTGTCGTTCCCTCGGAAGCTGACGACTCTGCCCTAATATTTGAGGCCGCCTCAATTGCAAACCGTGTTTTGGGCTTTGTCAACGCGCCCTCCCTCATGCAGAGAGTGGTTATGCGCTGCCTTGACGAAAGAACGGATATCGCAGCCTACGATAACAATCGCAAGCTGCTTTATAACGGTCTAAAGGCCGCTGGTTTTGAATGTGCATATCCTCAGGGTACGTTCTACATGTGGGTCAAGACTCCCTGCGACGACAAAGAGTTCTGCAATATTGCAAAGAAGCACTTCATCCTTGTTGTGCCGGGCTCCTCTTTTGCCTGCGCAGGCTATGTCAGAATCGCATACTGCGTTAGTCCTCAAACCATTGAAGGCTCACTCCAGGGCTTTAAAAAAATCGCTGAAGAGCTTTCACTATAACAAAATGAAGGAATTTTCTCAAATGGAAGAAAAAGCAATCGAAAAGAAGACTATTTTTAGCGGAATCCAACCCTCTGGCGACCTTACCCTCGGGTCATATCTCGGCGCAATAAAAAACTGGGTGGAGCTTTCCGATACCTATAATTGCTATTACTGCATTGTAGATATGCACGCTATTACCTCGCGCCAAAACCCGGCGGAGCTTCGCCGCCGTGCGCTTAACCAGCTTGCTCAATATATCGCTTGCGGCCTGAATCCTCAGAAAAACACAATTTTCATTCAAAGTCACGTTTCCGCTCATGCGGAGCTTGCGTGGATTTTAAACTGCTATACTATGTTCGGCGAGCTTTCCCGCATGACACAGTTCAAGGACAAGAGCGCGAAAAACGCCGACAACATCAACGCCGGTCTCTTTACCTATCCTGCATTGATGGCGGCTGACATTTTGCTTTATCAAACAGACCTAGTTCCCGTTGGTGAGGACCAAAAGCAGCACGTTGAGCTCACTCGTGACATTGCCACTCGTTTCAACGGGGTTTACGGGGATGTCTTCAAAATGCCTGAGCCCTTTATCCCAAAGGTCGGCGCACGCATAATGAGCCTGACTTCCCCCGAGAGCAAAATGTCGAAGTCCGATAAAGACCCCGGCGGCTGTATATATCTTATGCAAAAGCCAGACGAAATAATGCGCGCCTTCAAGCGTGCAGTGACAGACAGTGAAACCTGCGTGCGCTTTGATACGTCTAATAAACCCGGAGTATCAAACCTTATGCAGATATATTCTGTTGCAACAGGTCTTAGTTTTGAAGAAATCGAGCGCGAATTCGACGGCAAGGGCTACGGCGACTTCAAGCCAAAGGTCGGTGAGGCCGTTGTGGAGCTATTACGCCCCATTCGCGAGGAGGCCGAGCGCTTGATAACAGACAAGGCCTACCTTGAAAGCATCTACAAGGAAGGTGCAGACAAGGCTTCACGTGCCGCCGCCCGAACACTCAGAAAAGTTCAAAAGAAAATCGGTTTCGTAGAAAGATAGTTTTTCAAAAAATAATACTTTAATTGCAGGGTTTCCCACGCAGTGAAAGGATAGTTTTGTTATGCCCATTAATTCAGAGCTTGCCATAAAAATTCTAATAACCATAGGGGTTGCATTGATTATAAGCTTTGCGGCCACTCCGATAGTCAAAACCTTCGCTCAAAAGGTCGGTGCGATGGACGTGCCGGGTGAAGCGCGAAGAGTACACGACCACCCTATCCCCCGCATGGGCGGACTTGCAATTTTTCTCGGTTTCCTTTTCAGCGTCCTGCTTTTCGCGGATATAAACCGCCAAATGCAAGGAATCCTTCTCGGCTGCGTAATCATCGTTGCAACCGGAGCGATTGACGATATTATTTCGTTGAATGCTTGGGTAAAGCTTCTCATGCAGATAATTGCGGCTGTCGTTGCCGTTCTGCATGGTGTTGAAATCAATGTTCTGGCAAATCCCGCTCTGTGGAGCTCAAAGGAATATCTCATTTTGGGTGGCTTGTCCGTTCCGATAACCATCCTTTGGATTGTGGGTATCACAAATTCCGTCAACCTTATTGACGGGCTCGACGGGCTGGCCGTCGGAGTATCCACCATCAGCAGTATTACAATGCTGGTTATCGCCCTTGTCGTATCGGATAGCAGCGTTGCGATTGTCCTCGCTGCGCTTGTCGGCGCCTGCATCGGCTTCATGCCCTACAATCTTAACCCCGCAAAAATATTTATGGGTGACACCGGAGCGCTTCTTCTTGGCTATGTGCTTGCCACCATGTCCATTTTAGGTCTTTTTAAGTTCTATGCTGTCGTGTCCTTTGCCGTTCCGCTTCTTGCCGTTGCCGTTCCGCTTTTTGATACAGTCTTCGCCTTTTGCCGACGTCTATTTAAGGGGCAAAGCCCTTTCCACGCCGACAGAGGTCATTTTCACCACCGCCTAATTGACATGGGCTTAAGCCAAAAACAGGCAGTCGCGGTTCTGTATTCCATCAGCGGAATTTTAGGCCTTGCCGCTGTTCTAATTACAACAAGCGGTGAGATAAAAGCGCTCATTGTTATTATCGGTTTCTGTCTTTGTGCAATGCTTTGGGCCTTTGTTTACGGAAAATTTCACACCACCGTAAGCGGAAGCCACCCAAAAGCTTCACAAAATGCGGAAACGTGCTCCGAAACATCAGAAGCGCCCACCACTTCAATTTTGGCGGAGGACGATGATGAAACAAATTAAAATTATGATGGTTTTCGGCACAAGACCGGAAGCCATAAAAATGGCTCCTCTTTATCTTGAGCTTCAGCGCCGCCCCGAAATTAAGTGTCTTGCCTGTGTCACCGCCCAACATCGCAAAATGCTCGACGATGTCTTAACTTGCTTCGGCATTAAGCCGGACTATGACCTCGATTTGATGAAGCAGGGACAAACGCTTTCATACATCACAAGCAGCGTTCTAAACGGCCTTGGCGAGATTCTTGCTCAGGTAAAGCCCGACCTAGTGCTTGTACACGGAGACACAACCACCGCCTTTGCCGCTGCTTTGAGCGCATTTTACGAGCGCATACCAGTTGGCCACGTCGAAGCCGGTCTTCGCACCTATGACCGCTATTCGCCGTATCCGGAGGAAATGAACCGCGCGCTTGTCGGAAGGCTTGCCGAATATCATTTTGCCCCCACCTCACATAACGCGCAAAACCTTATGAACGAAGGCATATCCGATAATATCTTCATTACGGGCAATACTGTAATCGACGCAATGAAATATACTGTCGGCGACGGTTCTTTCAAAACAGCGGAGCTTAACAGCATCGACTTCAGCACACACCGCGTAATAGCCATGACCTGCCACCGCCGTGAAAACTACGGTGAGCCGATGGAAAGCATCTTCCGTGCTGTCAGGCGATTTGCAGAAAGCTTTGAAGATGTTTCAATTGTCTACCCCGTGCATTTAAGTCCAAATGTTCGTGATACCGCGAAGCGCCTTTTGAGCGGTGTTCCAAATATACACCTTATTGAGCCTCTCGACGCAATGGAAATGCACCGCCTTATGTCAAAAAGTTTTTTTGTCATGACAGACAGCGGAGGTTTGCAGGAGGAAGCTCCTGCCCTGGGAAAGCCTGTTTTGGTAATGCGAAAGGAAACGGAAAGGCCCGAAGCAGTCAAGGCCGGAACAGTCGAGCTTGCCGGCGTTGACGAAAACCGAATTTATGAACTTGCTTGTGAACTGCTTAATAACAACAGCGTTTATAACCGTATGGCGAAGGCTGTCAATCCCTATGGCGACGGAGACGCCTGTTCCCGTATTGCAGATGCCATACTTTTCAGTTTTGGCGCAAACGATAAGCGCCCGGAGGATTTTCGTCCATGAGAAAGCGGATACTTTTCGTATGCGTTGCCATTGCAATTATCGCGGCAATTGTAATTCTGATAAAAGCAATAGGCTCTACAGACAATCCCCACGCAATCACCATACCCTCTCCTGCGGCGGAAAGCGGCGGATATATCGGCGATGATGGGGTTAATCGTGTAGAGGTAAATCCCGAAACGGTTAAGGTCGTTTTGGGAACTTTGTCGCGCGCCGAAAGCTTTTCGCGCACTTACACAGTCAAAAACTACTGGAACGGCGGAGAAAGCGAAGACACCCTCAGCTATTGGCAAAAAGGCAGCAATATCAGGATAAATATTAAGCGGAACAATACTGTTCGCAACATCTTGGTATTAGAAAACGACTTGTACGTCTGGTATGATGGCTCCTCCGGCGTATTAAAATCAACGCTTTCTAAAAGCGATGTTGCAAGGGAGGTCGATATGTTCTCCGGGCTTGTCACCTATGAGGACATAAAGGAAATACCGCAGGAGGACATCCTCAATGCGGGTTATACTGAGCATTCGGGTCAAGCCTGCATATATTGCGAATATAAAAGCGGTGAGCTTAACTATGTAAAACGTCTTTATGTTTCAAACGACACAGGTCTTCTCGTATCCCTCGAAAAATACGACGGTGATACTCTGATATACTCGATGGAGTCTGTTTCTATTGAGCTTTCAACTCCGTCAGATAACATATTTCAAATTCCGTCCTAAAGAAAGAGCATCGCTCCAGCAATCAGCAAAAATTCAACGTCCCCGCTCTCGCGGTATAATAGATATAGAAATGCGACAAGCATAATATCCTCAAGCTCGAGATTCGACAAACTGAATTTTGAGAGTATGCCGCCCAGTCCCCCGCTTCCGCCAAGCAAACCCCCAAGTCTGCCTTTGGTTTCGCCGTGCGCGCCGCCAAGCCCGCCGAGCAGACCGCTAAGACCACCAAGGCCGCCAAGACCACCAAGGCCGCCCAAGCCTTTAAGTGCGCTGAGTCCCCCAAGAATCCCCGACTGACCCGACGGCACTTTTACTTCTTCTGCGCTTTCAGCATCGGTAAATAACGGAGGCAACTGATACATGACAGGCTCTGCATCCGGCACTCTTTCAAATCTGCCGGTATTGCCGTCATATCTGTTCATTTTTCTAACCTCCTTTTTTTAACACCGTGGCTCCCGCCACTCCTGCAACGCGCATTACCTTTGCAAACACGACTGCTTTTTCAAGCTTATACCTTCTTTTTTCGGAGAGATACGGTCCTAAAGCCTCGAACAGTTCCTTCTTGTCGTTCCTTGCGCCAGTCGGACTGCTAACCAAGTTTTTAACTATTGGGCTGCCAATCAGCTTTTGCAAGCTTGGGCTGCCCATAAGCTTTTGTATTACACCGCTTCCCAGTATGCTTTGCAGCCCTCCCTCGCCCATCAAATTCCCAGCAGTGGAAGCCAAGCCATCCCCTTTTAATCCGGAAAGAATGCTTTCCAAGGACGGTGCCGCTTGTTCAACCGAATTAGGCGGGGCTGCGCCTGAGCCGCTCTCCGGCCCCATTATTTTCCCCGCCATCTCCATTATTTTCTTCATTTCCTCCGGATTTGAGAGTATACCGTTTATCATTCCTTCCAAATCACTCATGATGCTACCCTCCGATTCTTATTTTTTTCCAAAGCTATCGCTGATTTTTTTTGCAAGAGCTTTGCCCTCATCGGTGGATAACACCTGACTGAGAATACGGTTCATGGTGTCATTGTCGCCCTCCGCGACAGCTTTTTTCAGCGCGTTTCCGTCCACCATATTCCCAATTTTCTTGCCCTCGGCGGAGTTTATGACGTTTTTTAACTCGCCCGCCTTTCCGCCTTTTAATAGTTCCTTGCTCATTTTCCCAAAATCGCTCATTCCGGCACCTCCCATAAATACTCTTTCAGTTCAGTATATTCAAATTATCCGATGCCGTTACATTTAGGACAGTGTCGGCATAATTTTGCTGTTATTTCAAAACGCTTTGTCTTCAAAAGGAGATTTTATTTTGAAGCTATTGGTTTTTTCCGACTCTCATGGGCAAGCCGACAAAATGCTTGATGCAATAGCAAAGGGCTCTCCCGACATGATAATTCATCTTGGAGACGGCGGTAGGGATATTGACAAAATAAAAAAACAGTTTCCCAAAATCGCGCTTAAGGCGGTTCAGGGAAACTGTGATTTCGGCTCTGACTTGCCGGAAACAGAACTGTTTTCGGTTGGTGCCGTAAAGCTTTTTATAACGCACGGGCATATATTCTCGGTTAAACGTACACTTTCGCCGCTGATTGATGAAGGCATTGCAAGGGGTGCAAACATAGTAATGTTCGGCCATACCCACGCTGCGATTTCTTCAATGGTGGGAGGTCTTTACATTCTTAACCCCGGTGCCTGCGGAGGGTTTTCGCCAAGTTGTGCGGAAGTCATTATCGACGGAAAAGGCGAAATTTTCTGCCGTATTCTCAGTCTCTAACGTGAGCGTGGATTTTCTCTTTTTCCGCGCTCTTCTTTTTGCTCATTTCATCGAGCTCTTCTTCTGTGAGCATCCGAGGGATGAAAGCACCGGCCATGTGTCCTTTCCCCTTTCCGCGTCCTTGTATGTAAAACGCGGCGATTATCGAAAACACAAGCGCTCCAACAAGATTGACAAACATATCTTCAATCGTGTCATTAAGCCCTATATCCAGATAACCATCAACTTCAACTTGCGTCATTTCACCTTTCACCTCACCGAAAATGACGGTTTTGGTGATGTTATCAATCCTCAGCGGTGACCTGATTCCTATATTGTCCAGTTCCTCAGAGTTAATCGTGGTGATAATGCTGTCCTTTTGCATATCGGCTCCGAAATATTTGTCAGCAGAGAACTCTGTAAATTCCCAGAGCACTCCAATAGAAAGCGAAAAACAGAAAGCAACAAATGCGACAAAAAAAGGTGAAAGGCTGAAGTTAATTTTCGGGTGTTTATTAAAAACATCAATCAGCGCAACACCGATAGCACCCATTAGAAAGCCGTTTATCGTGTGGAGCATCAAATCCCACACCTGAATTTTGTGATAGAACTCGCCGATTTCGCCCAATATTTCGCCTGCAAAAATAAACAGTAAAACAACAATTTCAAGCGCGGAAGGAAGCTCAATTTTGAGCCGCTTCTCAACGAAGGATGGAATCATGAACTCAATTAAAGCCAACGCACAGTACATTACTTGATCCCATCGGCTGAGGAGCATCGCACGTATCAAAATTCCGATAACTAAGACACGCAGCACAATATAGACTATTGTTGTTACAGTTACCTTTTCTTTAGTGATTTCCTTAATCCGCATTCCCATCCCCCTTTCTTTCCTAATTCCGACTTTTAGGAAAGGTTACGCAAAATTTCGGTAATAATTATTTACGCGGTTATATCTGTACCCGATGCAGGCTTTGTCGGCGAAGGCGACGGTGTCGGCGTTACAGATGGCGAGGGCGATGCATTTGCCGCTTTCTGCTTAAACACCACATAGATGGTGTGATCCTCCGAAACCTTTGTGAACGTATAGGTCGCAACAGCGCCTATGCTCGTTCCGTCAACCTTAACCTCAAATATTTCATAGCCTTCATCTGCAGTTATTGTAAAGGATTGATCCTCTCCGTCCTCGACAGTGACAGCACCCTTTGGGCTGATAGCTCCGCCCTTACCCGCCGTAACGGTTATCTCATATTCCGTGGTTTCAGGTCCTTTTGAAACTGTGACCGTAACCAAGTCGCCTTTCTGTAGCTTTGCGCCCTTCATCGGCAATTGAGAAATTATCTTGCCGACCTCCTCGTCGCTGAACGAGTCTTCGGCTTTAGTGATTCCCAGTCCCAGCTTATCAAGCACCTGACGGGCTTCATCATAGGTTTTTCCTGTCAGGGTCGGCACATCAACATACTCTGCAGCCGTTGTTGGCTGGGCACTTTGTCCCGACGAAATTACAAGTGTTACGGTGTCGCCCTCTTTGATTTTTTTGCCTTCTTTTATGCTCTGTTTAATAACAGTTCCTACAACTGCTTCGTCTTCTTGAAGCTCCGTTTTAACATCAAGCCCTAACGCCGTAAGAATTGTGGTTGCAGTTTCCTGCGTAAAGCCTACAACATCCTGCATTTTGCTGCTGTCGTCACCGCTTCCCGAAAAGTCGAACAAGCCGCCCATGATAGAAAGCACAAGCGTCAAAACAGCAAGCAGGGCGATTGCTGCAACACCCAACTGTTTCTTACGGAGATTTTTTTCTTTGTTTTGTGGTGAGACATTGCCGCTTGAGATATTGCGAGAAAGCTCCGCCTTAGCCTCCGGACGTGTCGGGCGCGGCTGCACTGGGCTTTGCGTTGCAGGACGATGAACCGGCGCCGCAACGGGCTTCGCCTTTTCAATACCTTGAAGATTAATTGCCTGCGTCGTGTCTGGGTCGTCGATGTTTTTCCAAACGCGAGTGTTGAACAATTCATCGTTATCGGCATTAAGAATATCGCGTGCACTATGGTTTGCAGCACCACGAGCTTGGTTTGCTTCATTGTTCGCAAATATCTGTGTTTCGTCTATATCGGTATCGGTGCTCATCGCCCATTCAAGCTTTTTTTCTTCTTCTGAAGGCAATATGTAATACACGGCCCCGCATCTTGGGCATTCTCCCAGAGCGGCGTCTATTTCAGCTCCACATTTTTTGCAGATTATTGTCCGCATAATTGTTCCCTCCCAATTTCTTTGCGTACGAAATTCCGGTTTATTCGGATACGTCACGCGAAATCGTTGTAGTATGTATTTTAACACATACAATAATATTTTACAAACATCTATTATAATGCATCGATTTTTTCACTATACAATTCCTCAATATGTTATAATAGAAAAAGAGTTTTACACAGTCCCTGTAAATTAACAACTCACGGAGGAGCGGCTATGAAAACAGCTCTTGTCACTGGCGCTTCAAGAGGAATCGGCGAAGCCATCGCCCGCGAACTATCCTCGGATGGTTTCAAAGTCTACATCAACTATAATAACAGCTTTGATAAGGCTATTGCTCTTGCCGACGAAATCGGAGGGCTTGCTATTAAAGCAGATGTTTCCGACCTTTCACAGGTTCGTTCGATGTTTGACGAAATCGGCGAGCTAAATGTTCTCGTTTGCAACGCCGGAATTTCGGAATACGGACTTTTTTCGGACACAAGCCCTGAAAAATGGCGTGATATCTTCGCTGTCAACGTCGATGGCATGTATAACTGCGTACAATGCGCCCTGCATTCCATGATAAAAAGAAAAGGCGGCTCGATTATCATGCTGTCCTCCGTTTGGGGTGTTCACGGTGCCTCCTGTGAGGCAGCGTATTCCGCGTCAAAAGCCGCGGTAATCGGGCTTACAAAGTCGCTGGCCAAGGAGCTTGGGCCTTCGGGTATACGAGTGAACTGCATTGCGCCAGGCGTAATTGAAACGGATATGATGTCAGGGTTTTCTCCGGAGGACAAGCAAGCTCTGCGAGAGCAAACTCCTCTCTGCAGGCTTGGAAAGCCCTCGGATGTGGCACAAATGGCGGCATTTTTAGCTTCAGACAAGTCGGAGTTCATAACAGGTCAGGTTCTCGGAGTTGACGGTGGCTTTGCCCTTTAAAAATATATTTAAAAGGCGGTCACTTGACCGCCTCTTTCTATTCTCCGCACAGCTCGGATACTCGCTTGATATAGCGCGGCAGCGCAGCTTCAAAGTCTACACCGTTCCGACGGGGCGTTGCTCGCTTGACCGTACGCTCAATACTTTCACTGACAAGTGAGATTGCGGCGTCGACGGCATCCTTTAGATTTACTCCACGCAGTGTCAACGAGGCGAATGCCGACGCAAAAATATCCCCTGTACCGCAAAAAACGCCCTCTTTAGCCGGCCTTACGCAAAGGCATTTTTCACGGGTCTGAGTATTGACCGCATATACGCCGACATTATCTTCATCAGGACGAACCCCCGTAATTGCGATTATTCCCTTGCACAGCTTTGACAAGCCGTCTATAAGACAATCCATATATTCCTGCTCATGCGGACCTTCCTTATAGGGCAAATCGGTTAGAAGTGCGGCTTCTGTTATGTTTGGGGTGATGACATGCGCCTTTTCGCAAAGTCTGCGGAAAGCAAGGCACATATCATATCCCAGATTGCTGTAATACCTGCCGTTGTCTGCCATTACGGGGTCAACGATAATTTTCGTGTCCTTTGAAGCGAGTATTTCGATTATCTCCTCTAGCATCTCCTCCTGCTTAGCTGAGGCAAGATAACCGGAGTAAATCCCGTCGAACTCAATCCCCTCAGCTTTCCAGTGCTTAGCAATCGGAAGCATTTCATCGGACAAATCCTTGAACGTATAGTCACTAAAGCCGCCCGTATGTGTTGAAAGCAACGCTGTCGGAAGGCAGGCGCACTCGACTCCGCTTGCCGATATAACGGGCAGCGCAACGGTGAGCGAGCATTTCCCAACGCCGGATAGGTCGTGTATCACCGCAATTCTTTTTTGTTTATCCATATCAAACCCTGTTCCTTCGGTTTATATAACTGTGTTCAATTAGTTCGATGTTCAATAGCAAAAGGACAGCTACGAATGAGGAAGCCATTTCACTTGGAACTGTGAAGGGTTAAGCTTCATTTCCGATATTATACCACTGTACAAAGTTTTTTGCAGAAATATTTTAAGCGAGAAAAAAGGGCTTCTCAAAATTTGAGAAGCCCTTTTCGTAATTAAATTGTTTTATCTAGGCGGAAGATAGTCAGAAGGGTTCACGCTCTGCCCATCCAGCGTCATTTTAAAACAGAGGTGCGGGTTCTCCTTTGTTTCTCCCACCGCTGTTGTTCCGACAGCGCCTATTACCTCACCGGTCATAATGCTGTCGCCCTCGTAAACAGTTGGTACTGCCGCAAGATTGGAATAAATACTGCGCAAACCGCCGGCATGTTCGATGACAACCGTCATGCCGCCCATATCATCCGTCTTAACGCTTTCGACCTGTCCCGCACAGGCGGAAATCACCTGAGTTCCAAGCGGTGCAGCAATATCAATACCGTCATGCGTACGCCAATCGCCCAGCTTTTTGTTGTAGACAAGGGCTGTCACGGAATACGGTAAGTCGATTTCTCCGGCTAGCGGCCATACATACTGTGCAGTAACGGCTGTTTCTGCCTGCTGCTCCGTCCATGAGCCGGTTTCCTCGTTTTCTGTCGCGTTTGAAAGACTTTCATTCGCAGCTTCCTCGGATTGCGGTTCCTCAACTACCTCGGGAGGCAGTGCCATTTCCGGATCCTCGTTCATTGGTTCCATAGCCTGCTCAATTCCACTGGTTTGCCCTGACAAATCTTCTACATCGGTCTTATTTCCGGTAAACAGAAAATAGGCTGAGACGCCTATAACTGCCACACACAGGAAAAGGACTATGTAGAAGCCCTTGCCGCCGAAAAATGCTTCGAGAATTTCTCCAAAGCTCTTTTTGTCAGCCATTTAATTTACCTCCTAATTATAAAAATGGTGTTTCTGCTTGTATTCTCACCAGCAAAAACACCATTTATACGTTTATTTAGTAAATTTTTCTAACTTAACCACTTTTCCGTTTAATTTGTTGCAAATCCGTTAGAAAACAGGCCTATTTCTTTTTAATGCTATAAAATGCATCGTTTCCGAGGTACTGAGCAACGTCGAAAAGCTCGTCCTCGATACGCAAAAGCTGATTGTATTTTGCGACACGGTCAACACGGCTGGGAGCGCCGGTCTTAATCTGTCCCGCATTAAGCGCCACCGATATATCAGCAATCGTCGTATCCTCGGTTTCGCCTGAGCGGTGGGACACGATGGTTGTATAACCGGCTCGGTGTGCCATCTGAATGGTGTCAAGCGTTTCGGTCAGCGTGCCGATTTGGTTGAGCTTAATGAGTATTGCGTTTGCAACGCCCATGTCAATGCCCTTTTTAAGGCGCGAGGAATTGGTAACAAAAAGGTCGTCACCGACAATCTGAATTCTGTGTCCGAGAGCCTCGGTCATCAGCTTCCAGCCTTCCCAGTCCTCTTCCGCCATGCCGTCCTCGATGGAAATGATGGGATACTTGTCGCAGAAAGAAACCCACATATCAACCATTTGCTGAGGAGTCATAACAGTTCCGCGCTTGGGCAGATGGTAGCAGCCGTCTTTGTCATCAAACCACTCGGTGACAGCTGGGTCCATAGCAATTTTAAAGTCCACACCGGGCTTGTAGCCTGCCTTTTCGATTGCTTCGACAAGTGCCTTTAGCGCATCCTCATCGCTTTTTAAATCGGGGGCATAGCCGCCTTCGTCGCCAACACCGGCGGATACAACAATTTTTTTCAGAGTGTGGAACACCTCCGCGCACATACGAAGTGCCTCGCGGAAGTTTGGCGCAGAAACCGGCATAATCATGAATTCCTGAATGTCAACGCTGTTTGATGCATGAGCACCGCCGTTAAGAACATTCATCATAGGAACAGGAAGGGTCTTTGCATTCACGCCGCCGATATACGAATAAAGGCTCATACCCAGTGAATCTGCCGCCGCGTGAGCACAGGCAAGAGAAACACCCAAAATTGCATTTGCACCCAAACGGGTTTTGTTTGGAGTCCCGTCAATTTCGATGAGCATTTTATCGATTGAAGCCTGATCCATCGCGTTTAGTCCAAGCATTGCCTCGGAAATTTCGCCGTTGACGTTATCGACAGCTTTCAAAACGCCCTTGCCGAGATAACGGCTCTTGTCGCCGTCTCGAAGCTCGCAGGCTTCAAATGCTCCTGTTGAAGCGCCGGAGGGTACAGCCGCACGTCCGATTGTTCCGTCCTCCAGTGCGACTTCAACCTCAAGCGTGGGGTTTCCTCTTGAGTCAAGAATTTCGCGTGCAAGAACATCCACAATTTCCAGATAAGTCTTTGATAGCATAGTAATTTCTCCCTTATCAATATTTAAAGCAAGCGCTGTTATAACCAAGCGAAAATGAGGAGGATTGAACTACCATATGGTATTGTGTTCAATTCTCCTCACCTTATCCTATTTTTTCAAAGCCTCAGCAACCGCGACAGCAACTGCAACGGTAGCTCCGACCATGGGGTTGTTTCCCATGCCGAGGAAGCCCATCATTTCTACGTGCGCCGGAACGGAGCTGGAGCCCGCGAACTGTGCATCCGAGTGCATTCTGCCCATTGTGTCCGTCATACCATAGGATGCAGGGCCTGCTGCCATATTATCCGGATGAAGCGTACGTCCGGTTCCGCCGCCGGAAGCGACTGAGAAATACTTTTTGCCCTGTTCGGAACATTCTTTCTTATAGGTTCCGGCAACTGGATGCTGGAATCTTGTAGGATTCGTAGAGTTACCCGTGATGGAGACATCCACTCCCTCCATGTGCATGATAGCAACGCCCTCGCGTACATCGTCAGTGCCAAAGCAGCGTACCTGAGCACGTTCTCCTTTGGAATACGCAAGCTCACGAACGACCTTAATATCACCGGTGTAGTAGTTAAACTCCGTCTGGACATAGGTGAAGCCATTGATACGGGAGATAATCTGCGCTGCGTCCTTGCCAAGCCCGTTGAGGATAACACGTAAGGGCTCCTTGCGTGCCTTGTTCGCGTTTTTGACAATTCCGATTGCGCCTTCGGCTGCCGCAAAGCTCTCATGTCCTGCGAGGAAAGCAAAGCACTTTGTTTCGTCGCGCAGAAGCATCGCCCCGAGATTACCATGTCCGAGTCCAACCTTGCGGTCTTCAGCTACGCTGCCGGGAATGCAGAAGCTCTGGAGTCCAACACCTATTGCCTCGGCTGCCTCTGCCGCTGTTTTTACATCCTTTTTGATGGCAATTGCAGAGCCGACTATGTACGCCCAGCACGCGTTTTCAAACGCGATAGGCTGAATGGATTTCACGATATCATAAGGATTAATGCCAGCCTTATCGCAGATTTCCTTCGCTTCTTCGACTGAGGCAATGCCATATTCGGTAAGTACGCCGTTAATTTTATCTATGCGGCGCTCATAGCTTTCAAATAATGCCATATTCTCTTCTCCTTATTCGTGACGCGGGTCGATATACTTCGCAGCTTCGGAGAAGCGACCGTATGTACCCTTTGCCTTTTCAAGTGCCGTGTTCGCGTCCTCACCCTTTTTGATGGCATCCATCATTTTTCCTAGGCTAATGAACTCGTAACCGATTATCTCGTTGTTCTCATCGAGAGCAATTCGGTTTACATAACCTTCTGTAAGTTCGAGATAACGTGCACCCTTAGCCTTCGTGCCGTACATCGTTCCAACGCTGCTTCTCATGCCCTTGCCCAAATCCTCAAGCCCTGCGCCGATGGGCAGTCCGCCTTCGGAAAATGCGGTCTGGCTGCGTCCGTAAACAATCTGCAAAAATAGCTCGCGCATTGCTACGTTAATGGCGTCGCACACAAGGTCGGTGTTGAGGGCTTCGAGAATGGTCTTTCCCGGAAGAATTTCGGACGCCATAGCTGCTGAATGTGTCATGCCGGTGCAGCCAATGGTTTCCACCAAGGCTTCCTCAATAATGCCATCCTTGACGTTTAGGGTAAGCTTGCAGCTGCCCTGCTGGGGTGCGCACCAGCCGATGCCGTGCGTAAGTCCGGATATATCCTTGATTTCCTTTGCCTGTACCCATTTGCCCTCTTCGGGTATGGGAGCAGGGCCGTGGTATGCACCCTTAGTCACCGGGCACATATGCTCTACTTCGGTTGAATAAATCATATAATAGCTCCTATCGGTAATAATTCGGTTTATTTGCTTTGAATCAAGCTCTCGCCTGTCATTTTTTCAGGTTTTCTGATTCCCATGAGTTCAAGCATCGTCGGGGCAATATCCGCAAGGCGTCCGCTTTTCAGCTCAACTTCCGCACCGCAGATGATAAGCGGAACGGGATTAGTGGTGTGTGCGGTATGCGGCCCTCCGTCGGGTTCGGCCATACAGTCAGCATTGCCGTGGTCGGCTGTAACGATGATTATTCCGCCCATGCTCGTAACTGCGCTCGCAATGCGTTCAACACAGGCATCAACGGTTTCAACAGCCTTGATAGTTGCCGCCAAATCCCCCGTATGTCCGACCATGTCGCAATTGGCAAGGTTGCATATGACCACGTCGTATTTGCCGCTTTGGATTGCTTCGGCACATTTATCGGCCACTTCGTTTGCGCTCATTTCGGGAATCAGGTCGTAAGTCGGAAATTGCTTTGGCGAGGGAACAAGGATTCTGTCTTCTCCCTCATAGGTTTTTTCAACTCCGCCGTTAAAAAAGAAGGTTACATGAGCGTATTTCTCGGTTTCGGCAATTCGAAGCTGCGTGAGGTTTAGCTTGCTGATATACTCGCCGAAGGTGTCCTCAATTTCTTGGGGAGGATACGCAACGGGCAGCTTCTTGAGCTTCTCGTCGTAGCGCGCAGTACAGACATAGTGCAGCGGGAACAGCCCGTTTTTTCGCTCAAATCCGTCAAATTCCTCGCTTGTGAGCGCATAGGTAATCTCCCTTGCTCTGTCAGGACGGAAATTGATAAAAATCACGCTGTCTCCGGCTTTGATAACGCCCTCTCGGTTGCAGACTACCGGCTCGACAAATTCGTCGTTAATATTTTGGGCATAGCTGTTTTCAATCGCCGCGACAGGATCGGGGTTCTGTATGCCCTCGCCATAAACAAGCGCACTGTACCCTTTTTCCACTCTATCCCAACGGTTGTCCCTGTCCATGGCGAAGAATCTGCCCTGAACAGTGGCGACTTCGCCAATTCCAAGTTCGCGGCACTTTTCCACGCATTGACGCATATAGCCCGCTCCGGTGGTCGGTCCGACGTCACGACCGTCGAGAAAGGCATGGATATAAACCTTTGACACACCTCTTCTTTTTGCCATTTCTATGAGCGCAAATAGATGAGTAATGTGGCTGTGAACTCCGCCGTCCGAAAGCAGTCCCATCAGGTGAAGAGTTCCACTGTCTTTGACACAGGAAGCCATTGCGTCGGTAAAAACCTTGTTTTCAAAGAAAGTGCCGTCTTTAATTTGGCTGGATATCAGCGGAAGGATTTGGTAAACGACACGACCGGCTCCGATATTTGTGTGCCCAACCTCACTGTTGCCGATCTGTCCCTCGGGGAGGCCCACATCAAGGCCTGAAGCCGACAAAGTGGTATTGGGGCATTCGGCAAACATTTTGTCAAGAACGGGCGTATACGCTCTGGAAACGGCGTTGTTTTCGCCGGGAGCGGCTAGCCCCAAGCCGTCCAAAATCAGGAGGGCTGTGGGTATTTTCTTCATTATTGTTCCTCCCCGGCCGCTTCCTCGACCGCGTTAATAATTTTTGAAAAATCACTTGTCTTAAGTGAAGCGCCGCCGATAAGGCCACCGTCGATGTCGGGCATTGAAAGCAGTTCCTTCGCGTTTTTCGGGTTCATAGACCCGCCGTAGAGGATACTGATGCTCCGAGCCACTCTTGCGCCCCATTTTTCACGCAAAACCGAGCGTATGCTTTCGCACACCTCCTGCGCCTCTTCGGGAGAAGCAGTTTTTCCCGTTCCGATTGCCCAAATAGGTTCATAAGCGATTACAATCTGACGCTGCTTATCTTCGGGAATAAAGGACAGTGCCGCAAGCACCTGATAGCTGATAAGTGCCTTTGTTAGTCCGCGTTCCCTCTGCTCAAGGCTTTCTCCAACGCAGATAATAGGGCTCATCCCCTTTTCAAGGACTGCCGCCGCCTTTGCGCCCACGGTGAAATCAGTGTCGGCGTGGTATTGTCTGCATTCGCTGTGTCCGACTATAACGTAATGCGCCTTTAAATCTGCAAGCATTTCAGCCGATATTTCGCCTGTATAAGCACCCTTATCGTGAAGGCTGACGTCCTGAGCGCCAAAGGAAATACGGTTGTCCTTCATTGCTCTGCGAAGTGTGGAAATATGCGTAAACGGAACCAGAAGCGCGACTTCGCAGGTCTTGACCTTTGGCATCAGCGCACGAAGCTCCTCTGCAAATGGTTTGACATCCGAGGGAACAAGATTCATTTTCCAGTTGCCCGCAATAATTGTCTTGCGGTATTTTTTGTTCATGTTGTGACCTCCTATTTATTTAAAAGACATGCTATACCGGGCAGCTCGCGGCCTTCAAGGAACTCCAGCGATGCTCCGCCACCCGTTGATATGAAAGTGATTTTGTCGGCAAAGCCCATTTGTTCAACCGCCGCGGCACTGTCGCCTCCGCCGATAATCGTAATAGCATCTGAATCTGCCATCGCTTTTGCAAGGCTCATTGTTCCGTTTGCAAAAGCGGGGAATTCAAAAACGCCCATCGGTCCGTTCCAAACAACCGTTCCTGCGCCCTTTATTGCATCTGTAAATTGAGCAATAGTTTTGTCTCCGATGTCCATGCCCATCCAATCATCGGGTATACTGTCGACATCAACAATTTTCTTTTCGCAATCAGCCGCAAAGTGGTCGCCTATAGCTACATCGACAGGCAGCAGGAACTTAACGTTCTTTTCCTTCGCCTTTTGCATGACCTGCAACGCGAGATCGGTTTTGTCAGCCTCAAGCAGTGAAGTACCAATATTTTTGCCCATTGCCTTGAGGAAGGTATATGCCATGCCGCCGCCGATAATAAGCGTATCGGCCTTATCGATGAGGTTTGTAAGAACGCCAATCTTGTCGGAAACCTTTGCGCCGCCAAGCACAGCAACAAAGGGGCGCTTCGGATTTTCGAGCGCGCCGCCCATGAATGAAAGCTCCTTTTCGACCAAGAAGCCAGCATAGGCAGGAAGAAACGCAGCAACACCTGTCGTTGAGGCATGGGCACGGTGAACACTTCCGAACGCGTCGGAAACATAAACCTCACCTAAAGCTGCGAGCTTTTGAGAGAATTCGGGGTCGTTCTTTTCCTCGCGCGCGTCAAACCTTACATTTTCAAAGAGCATGATTTCTCCGTCGTTAAGGTTTGCCGCCATCTTAACGGTTTCCTCTCCCGCAACGTCGGGAGCAAAGCCGACAGGCATGTCCAAAAGCTCTGAAAGCCTTGTTGCAACGGCTGCTAGGCTAAGCTCCTTCTTGAACTCACCCTTAGGCTTGCCCATGTGTGA
>JAGPMA010000079.1 GCA_018053145.1 Oscillospiraceae bacterium
GCAGAACGCTGCCGGCGACATCCCCACCTGCGCAACCATCGCAAACCAGTTCGTTTCTTCCGGCGTTGACCTTATTATGGCTAACGCAACACCCGCTCTTCAGGCAGCACAAACTGCAACTAACTCCATCCCCGTTCTCGGCACCTCGGTTACAGACTACGGCACCGCTCTCGGAATTGACAATTGGTCCGGCACAACCGGAACAAATGTATCCGGAACAAGTGACCTTGCTCCGCTTGATGAGCAGGCAACAATGCTCAACGAGCTTTTCCCCGATGCTAAAAACGTCGGCATTCTATATTGCTCCGCTGAGGCAAACTCCAAGTATCAGTCCGAAGTTATCACCGCTCTTCTGACCGACATGGGCTACTCCGTTAAGGAATATACCTTCTCCGATTCAAACGACCTAGCAACTGTTGTTACGTCAGCGGCAGACGAATCCGATGTAATCTATCTTCCCACCGATAACACTGTTGCCTCAAACACCGAAATCATCAAGAACGTCTGCGTTCCTGCAGGAGTTCCCATCGTTGCCGGCGAAGAAGGCATCTGCAAGGGCTGCGGAGTTGCAACTCTATCCATCAGCTACTATGACCTCGGCTACGCAACAGGCGAAATGGCTTACGAAATCCTTGTCAACGGCAAAGACCCCGCAACAATGCCTGTCCAGTTTGCTCCCAAGTTTACCAAGGAATACAATGCTGACATCGCAAAGGCACTCAACATCACCATTCCCTCCGATTACACAGCAATTGCCGCGTAATTAGATTAAGCTCAATATTAACCATTTGCGGTGTGCTCACTTGAGTGCACCGCTATGGTGTTTTAAGGTCGGCAACAAGAAAGGAAACAGTTATGGAAATATTGGCATATTTTGCAGCATTAGACCCGTTAAAACTGATTAACTCGCTTCCGGGAAACGTGGCACAGGGCGTTATCTGGGGCATAATGGCGTTGGGCGTTTTTATCACCTACCGCTTGCTTGAGTTTGCGGATTTAACTGTGGACGGCTCTTTTGCGACCGGCGGCGCAGTTACGGTTATTTTGATTCTCGCAGGAGTCCCGGCACCCGTTGCTCTTGTTGCCGCTGTAATTGCCGGACTTCTTGCCGGGCTTATCACAGGACTTTTGCACACCGCTCTTGGTATACCCGGCATTCTTGCTGGTATATTAACGCAAATATCTCTCTGGTCAGTTAACCTCCTGATTTTGGACGGGGCAAACAAGGCCGTAAATGTCGATAAATATTCTCTGATTGTTTCGCTGCGAAACGTGAGCAGCTCGATAATTATGGCTCTTGCGTTTGCTGCAGTTCTCATCATGCTCCTGTATTGGTATTTCGGCACGGAGCAGGGAAGTGCCATTCGCGCGACGGGCTGCAATCCGCATATGACAAAGGCTCAGGGAATCAATATCGACACAATGAAGGTTCTTGCGCTTTGCTTATCGAACGGACTTGTCGCGCTTTCCGGAGGCCTTATGTCTCAATATCAGGGCTTTGCCGACATTAAGATGGGTCAGGGCTCCATCGTCATCGGACTAGCTGCTGTTATAATAGGCGATGTACTTGGCGACGCACTTTTCAGTAAAAAAATGAATTTTGCAATTAGACTGATATTTGTTGTTTTGGGCGGCGTGATTTATTACCTCGTAATCGGTCTTGTAATGTGGCTGAGAATGCCGACAGATTTGCTAAAACTTTTAACGGCTGCAATCGTTGCAATTTTCCTTGCGGTTCCGTACCTTCGCGCAAAAGCGAAGAATTCATTTTCGCTGGCTGGGAAAAGGGGAGGGCAAAACAATGCTTGATTTATGCGGAATAAGCAAAACCTTCAATTTAGGTACAATTAATGAGAAAAAGGCTCTTTGCGGTGTGAATTTTCATCTCAATGAGGGCGATTTTGTCACTGTTATCGGCGGAAACGGTGCCGGAAAATCGACAATGCTCAACGCTATTGCCGGTGTATGGCCTGTTGACGAGGGAGTAATTACAATCGGCGGTGTTAATGTTACCGCAATGCCGGAGCATAAGCGCGCTCAGTTTATCGGTCGTGTTTTTCAGGATCCCATGATGGGCACTGCCGCAAACATGGGCATCGAGGAAAACCTTGCCCTTGCCCTGCGCCGCGGCCGGAAGCGCAATCTTCGCTGGGGCGTGACAAAGGCTGAACGTGAGCGTTATCACGAGGAGCTAAAAATCCTCGGCTTGGGTCTGGAGGAGCGTATGACAGCCAAGGTAGGGCTGCTCTCCGGTGGTCAACGTCAGGCACTAACGCTGCTGATGGCAACACTTCAAAAACCGAAGCTGCTGCTCCTCGACGAGCATACCGCTGCACTTGACCCAGCAACCGCCGCGAAGGTGCTTGAGCTTTCGGACACGATAGTCGCCGAAAATAAGCTTACAACAATGATGATTACTCATAATATGTCGGACGCCATTATCCACGGCAACCGGCTTATCATGATGAACGCCGGTAAGATTATTCTTGACATTTCAGGTGAGGAAAAGAAAAAGCTCACGAAAGAGCTTCTTCTGAAGAAATTCGCAGAAGTCGCAGGCTTTCAGGAGGAAACCGACGAGGTTTTGCTTTCATAATAGAATGCAAGGGAGAGGCGTTTAGTCCTCTCCCTTGTTATTTAAACCACCCTATCGTAGGTGAACCTTTCTTCTGAATACTCTGTCGTTTGCTGTACGTTTAATTGACCTGAAAGCCATTTATCCCGTACCTCCTTTGAAAGGATGACCGGCATTCTGTCATGGATAAATCGAATGTCGGAGGAGGCCTCGCGAGTTAGAATTACAAAAAGAGGCAAGGACTCTGCTTCAACAATTTGGTATAGTCCTGCCATGTAAATAGGATCCTTTTGCATTATAGCGAATTTTTGCTTTTGCGAGCCTTCCTTTTTCCACTCATAGTAATATCCCGCAGGAATCAGACATCGGTGCGAGGAAAAGGGCATTTTGAACATCGGCTTTTCTGCTGCGGTTTCAAGGCGTGCGTTTATCACTAAGCCTTTGCCGTTAAAGCCCACAAAGCCCCATTTCATAAGCTGAGGTGCTTCTTTCGTAATTACAGGCACAATCTCTGTTGGGAAAATTTCGCCCTGTTTCATTTTTGCAAGAGCCGGTGAGCCAGTATAGGCCCTTTTTATTAAATCCAAGATTGAATTTATGTCGGCATACTCGTTTCCCTCAGGAATATAATATCTTCCGCACATCGAAAAATACACCTCTCTTCAACATATTGCCTTTACCTGGCCACCTAGTAAAGATTATAATAAGGTAATACTTTTAAAGCTTAACAAGCTCACACACAGTCAGCGTCTTTCCAACAACGGAAAATTTGATATCAAACCCAGCAAATTCAATTCCATAGACGCGTTCGGGCTCGTCTTGATAGGAAGGCCTGGGATCAAGCCCAAGAACGCCGATAATCGCATTGTGCCGTTCCTCTGGAATTTGCTCAAGCAATCGCTCAGCAAATTTAACCTCCAGCAAACGCTCATCCAACGGTTCAACGAAGCCACCAACGGCTTCCGGATGACAGTCAGTATAGGGGAGATAGGGCTTGATATCGTAAATTGGTGTATTATCCATTAAATCTGCGCCTGATACATACAGAACAGACCCAAAATCCGGATGCTGCGCAATGCTGTCAAGCTTCACTGAAGAAAGACCGATTGCGTTTGGGCGAAACGGTGAGCGTGTCGCAAAAACGCCCATTCTCGTATTTCCGCCAAGGCGCGGGGGTCTAACTGTCGGCGACCACGAGTCGCGTATTGCTTCGGAAAACTCCCAAATTAACCAGATATGAGAAAAGCCCTCCAGCCCGCGCAGAGCCTCGGGGTTTCGATATTCCGGTTCGAACACAATCGTCGCTTTAAGGGCCTCAACAAGCCCGCTCTGACGTGGAATCCCAAATTTAGTCGGAAATTCAGTATGTATTCTAGCAATGATTTTGTTTTGAGTATTTTCTGACATGCCATATGCCTCCTATGAACAAAAACATGCACACCCTAGTATTACGGAGCTAACAAGCAATTCTCTTTATGAAATTCTAACACAAAACAATTGATTGGTGCATAATAAACTAGATGTAGCAAACATCTGCAAAACAGTGGATATTTTAACCATACTACTTAGATAAGTATTAGTCAAACTAAATATTAAAAGAGACGTTTATCAGTTCAAACAAAAAAAAGGGCTCTTTTTAGTGGGTCTAATTGACAGTGCAAGCGACTATTTAATGAAACAAAAAGCCCTGTATCCGTTGAGAATACAGGGCATTTTTGGAGCTGTTATCCAGATTCGAACTGGAGACCTCATCCTTACCAAGCACCCTTTTGTCTTATCCTGACTTTCGCCATCTTTCTCTAGACATTGGTATTGCTACCTTTTTCAGTCTGTTGTTTTTCTGTCTTGCCCTATCTTTCGGTCACTGTCTTTAACTTTAGTGTCCGAATAGTGACCGAGCATTGATATCATCATCTATAGCAATATGATTAGCGGTTTATCTTAATTCAATTATCCTAATGGAATTTGCGATAGGTGTCGCACTAAATCTATCAAATAGAACTATGTTTTTGCTGTCGATATTATTTTCTCTTATTGTTCTTGTACTTGGATAAACTATACCTTTAATACACTTTTATATAAATACTCAGCTAGATGATGAAATGGTTTATATGGATCAGATAGCTCACTTTCTTCTACAGGTACATAAATACAATCAACTCCTTCGGAAGTTCCTATGTCCGATGAAGAAATAATCACTGAGACAGTAAATACGGAATTCAGGAAAGAAAATGTTATTTCGGTCAATTATGATTCGACGAATAAAATCGTCCAAACTAAAGCCATTGGAAAAGATAATCTGACTTCTAAAATGACAATTGACGGTATGTATCTCAGCATGTCGAATATATTGGAGAATCTAAGCGATTTCAAGGATATCAATATTTCCTTTGAGATTGTATATCCCTTAGTTGATGAATACGGCAACTCGACCGACACTACCGTCATTACTGCATCGTTCACTAGTACGACAAGGAACAAGATTAACTGGGACTATTTCCTTATTGAAAACATGCCGGATGTAGCTGACGAATGGTGGATGCATCCCGCTCTTACAAAGGCCATGAATTAATATTATAGGCAAGGAACATGTTATCAGATTTACTGCCTACATGTTATAGCTCGATAGCTCTGGCTGTGCCTAGCTCAGTTGAAAAGCCGTGAATAGCCAAGTATAATGCCAAGAGTAGCCAACCGGGCACAGTAATGAGGCGAAAAATAAAAGCACCACATTACGCT
>JAGPMA010000080.1 GCA_018053145.1 Oscillospiraceae bacterium
TGACCGCAGGAGAAGATGTAAACACTGTCGGTATGGAAACCTTGGAGCGTCCGTTTTTTGAAAGCGCGCCACAAAGCTTTTCTGTCCATTCGTTGAGCTGCAAAAGCGATAGGTGCGGACATCCGACAAAGCAAAGCTTCGGCTCGGCGTCCGGCTTCGCCCAAATGCAGGGATACGACGCCTTTACACGTTCCAGCTCTGCATCGTCAATGACATAGGTTTGTGCATTTGGAACAATGAGGTCGGCACCCAGCTTCACCGCTTCGGGTGTGAGGTTTTCTACATGATAAAGTCCGACAGCGCCGTTTGAGGCTGTGGCGGCACCCATGTCTTTGAGATATGAGCAGGAAGCGTCATTAATTTCCGTTCCAATCCACTGGTCAAGACCCTTAATAAACGGTACATCCTCCATAACCTTCATGCCGATGGCACTGCCGAGTATTTGCGCCTCGGGCTTTTTTGAGGTTTTAACCTCGATTACCCAAGTCGCCCTTCGCCCTTCATCGGTCAGAAAGCCAAAGCACGGGACACAGCCGGCAATACTGCCGAACAGCTCGATTATGCCCGAGTTGCGGTTGCAGCGCGCGCCAAGAACACTGTTTGCGTATACAACGGCGCTAGATTCCGCCCAGCTGAGTACTTCGCCCTCCTGAGGTTTGTTTCCGACTTCGTCCATATAGCAGGTGCAGGTAAAGGCATCCTCGTTTATCAGCCCCATTTCCATGAGCTGCTTTTCGTAGCTGTTCTGTGCCCCGTACATAAACTTAAACAACAGCTTTTGCAGCGGATTTGAGGGCACATTATTATCCAGAGGACGCGGGTCCACCGAAAATTTTTGCCCAGAAAGAGCACCGCCTGCGAGCAATTCATCGTTCAGCCGATACATCGGCTTGAGTACGGATAGTCCAAAGCTGGTTACGAGATGCCCATATTGACTGCTGATTGGCAGCATTTTCTCTGCGCCGAAGGTTTCGCCGTACATTACAAGGGTCTTCATGACTTTTGCCTTAGTTTCGCCTTGGTTTCCGTCGAGAATGGCTTGCTGAGCTTCTGTCAGTTTCATTGCCATTGCGTGTAACCCCCTTAAAGTTTTATTCCGAGAGCATAGGCAGACTGTACCGCTTCAAGAACTCTTCCGCCGGCAAAGCTGTCGCCGATGTTATAAAGAAGAGGTGCGACGTTCTTGCGCTGAGCTTCAAAGAAGAGCGTGTCATCCGGACGGCCGCCTGCCGCCAAAACAACAAGGTCAGCCTCAAGGCTGCCATTTTCTTCTTCGGGACCCATTTTCGGCGCAAGAGGATTTTCAATGTTCTTGGGCAGAATCGGCGTCCACGTCACATAAGGATTCGGTCGGTTTTTGCTTACATTGCGGCGGTATGAAACGGTGTTTCCGCTAAAGCCTGTTACTTTCGCGCAGTTAAGCAGCTCCACGCCCTTTTCCTGGAGATAGTGAATGAGATGTCCGCGGTTTGCGGTGCAGGCACCGTCCATTATGTATGGCATCATTTCCAAAACGGAAACCTTAATATCGTGCTCATAAGCGAGCCAGTAGGCTGTTTCGCAGCCAACAACGCCGCCGCCGATGACAACCGCCTGTTTTGCCGCGCCAAGCTTTTCTGGATGGCTGAGAAGCTCGGTTGCTTCCACTATAGGTGCGGTTTCAATTCCCGGAATCGGCGGTACACTGGGTTTTGTTCCGACAGCAAAAATAACCGCGTCATAATTCTGCTCCTTGAGCCAATCGGGCGTGACCTCAACGCCGGTTTTAAAGACAAGCTTTTCGTCTTTGACGGCATCGATCACCTGACACTCGAGATATTTACGGTAGTTATCAAGGTCGAATTTGTTTTTAGGCACACTGCCCGAGATGATTTTTCCGCCGATTTTATCGGTTTTTTCCAATAGCTCGACCTTATGTCCGCGGGAGGCGGCAGTAAGCGCAAGCGTGACGCCAGCGGGGCCAGCACCGACTACAGCTATTCGCTTTGCTTCTTTTGCGGGAGTGAGAATTTCCGGATATAAGTGTTCAAAGGCGGTGCGCGGGTTGACAGCGCACTGCGGATGACCGCCGTCCACAAATTCGTTAAGACAGCCCTCCTGACAGCCAATGCAGGGAATTATCTGCTTAATCTTGCCGGCATAGGCCTTGTTGCACCATTCGGGATCGGCAAGGAGCGGACGGCCGAGCATTACCATGTCGCAGTCGCCGTCGCGCAGTGCCTTTTCTGCGAGGTCGGGATAGCCCAGCTTACCGACTGAAACAACAGGAACAGGTACACCAGCATTTGACAGGATTTTTTTCTCCGCAAAATGCTCCTTTACGATTCGGGAGACATCAAGGAAGCAGCCTGCCGGCATGGAAGCGGGAGGATGAGGAAGCCACCAGTTGTCATAGCAGCCAAGGTCGACGTCGAACATGTCGACACCTGCCTTGACAAGACTGTCCATATAATCCAGCGTCATCTGGATAGAACGCCCGTTTTTAAATTTTTTGAGACTCTTTTCCTTGTCCATTGTATCGCCATAGGTTTCGTTTAACGCCAGTGAAAGGTCGATGCGGTACATTATCGGATATCTGTCACCGCAGCGTCTGCGGATTTCCTTTACCATATCTACGCCAAAGGCCTGCCAGTCGGCAAAGTGTCCCAGCTTTCGGCGATTGAACGCGGGATTCGTAAGCTGCTCAAGAAGATATCCTTCATGTCCATGCAGGTATACTCCGTCGATGTCGGAGGCCATAGCGTCCGCACTTGCCTGACCGGCATTTTTAATTATTTTTTTCAGTTTATGATCGGAAAGACGCATACAAGGAATCTGCGGTATGTAGAAATTTGGGTTGAAGGATGCGGAAACGGGGAACTTGAGCTGCGTTATAAGGCACTGCGGATTGCCCACACGGCCTAGTCCGGGTGTTAGCTGAATAAAAAATTTGCCACCGTAGTTATGGATGCCGTGAGCAAGGTCGCGCCAGCCGGAAAATACCGTGCGGCTTCTGTCTATTCGCGGGAAATATGAAAGGTTTCCAAGCTCGATGAGAGAGTTGTCGATTCCGTAGCTAATGGGGATAAGTCCAGAGGTTATAAGGCCTGTGCCGCCTTTTGCTCTCGCTATAAAATACTGAATCATTTTGTCGTTGGGACGGCCCGTTTCCTCGCACATGTCGATGTTGCCCATTGGGGCCATTACTAAGCGGTTTTTAACGGTCATGTGGTTAATTGTGATGGGGGAAAACAGCTCCGAATATGGATACAGCTCCTGTGTCATGGCCGCAGCCTTGCACTTTCCCGTGCCCTCTTGCTTTACCCAGTCACCGTATTGCCGAGTTAAATCCTCTACCATTTTATCGCTATGCATTTATTCTCCTCCTCTATAAGACATAAATAGGCTTTTGCTTTAAACAATAGTTTATCTTAATGGCATGATTTTGTCAATCTAGCATATAAATTGAATTGTAATTTAATTAATATATTACGAATTACACAAAAGAAATAGGCAACCAGAATAAAACACATTATCCTGATTGCCTATTTCTTTTGAAATTAAAATAGCATTAAGCATGTCTTGGGAGCTAGGAGCATCGCTATATTCTTGCTTTTTTATCTAACAACAGAAATCAAATAAGCGGATAGCTCTTGCGTTTTCTCCGTGTCGACACTCACGCCCTCAAGAGTTTTCCCAATTGAAGCCGAGTCAAACACGCAGCCTTTTAGGGCCGTTGAAACCGTGTCCACCCAATCCGCGTTCAAAGCGTCCGAAAACATGACTGCCTCTATTATCACGCCGTCCGTTACCGTGATTTGCAGTTCAATTTCCCCGAAGGACAATCTTGTACGAAACTGCCGATTAAATTCCGATAGTCTGCCAAGCGTCCACTGCCGGCTGCTGTAATGCGCTGTAAGCCTTTCCCACTCGGAGCTGTCAAGAACCGACTCGTCGATGTACTCGGCTTTACTGCCATAGACCTCTTCGAACGAAGTAATTAAAGCCTGACGCATTTTTGCAGGTGTAATTTCCGGTGCAAGTTCGCACAGATTTACCACGCGGGAGCGGACGCTTTCAACGCCTTTTGCCTGCAATTTTTCATTTGAAGGGGTGAGAAACTCGCTGAGCATGGACATGTTTGAAGATAAAAGAAGGGTTCCGTGGTGGTATCGCACGCCGCCTCCGGAATAGTACGCATTGCCGGAAAACTTTCTGCCTGAGGCGGTGATATCGTTACGCCCATTACGTGTTGCTTCAATGCCGAATTTTTGAGCGGCAAGGCAAATTACCTCCGATTGCTTAGTAACGTCATATAGCTCATCGTGAGCAAAAAAGGTGAAATTCTGGTTTCCCATGTCGTGATATACCGCGCCGCCGCCCGAAAGCCGCCTGGCAAGCTTGCCGTGTTTTGCTGCGAAGGCCTCCAGAGCACATTCACGCCAAGCATTTTGATTGCGTCCGATGACAACAGTGTTATCATTTTGCCACAGATATAAAAGCACTTCATTCGGTTTTATACAGTGCAGCAGCAGTTCTTCTGCGGCCAGATTTCGATATGGGTCGGTGCAGTCGGTGATAAAAACCTTGCATCTCAGCTGTTCCATTTTTCCGCCCTTCTTCATTTGTGATGCGATTATTGTATAAAATCAAGAATTAAATGCTTTTCTTTTTGGGCTGCATATGGATAGAACGACCCTCGGAGTCTTCTACCGCCTCTGTCACAGCCTCTGAAAACGTTGGATGCGGACGGATAACCGCACCCAATTGATGTAGGGTTAGCTTGTTAACAATTGCGGAGGACAGCTCGCTAACAATATCTGAGGCTCGTGCACACATCAGTTGTGCTCCTAAAAGCACCTCTGTTTTTGCATCGAAAGTAAGCTTTATGAAGCTGCGTTCCTGCTGCTCGATGATGGTTTTCCCATTGCCGGACATGGCATATTTGCCGGTTTTTACCTCGATGCCGTTTGTCTTGGCTTGCTCCGCTGTTATGCCGACAGATGCAATTTCTGGGCTTGTAAAGATACAGCTCGGCACAACTGAAAGCTCGACTGGCGGCTTGTTTCCTGCTATTTCTGCAACTACGTTGAGCGCCTGCGCAGAAGCCATATGAGCAAGCTGGATACTTCCCTCAAGCACATCACCAATGGCATAAATGTCTTTTTCACTCGTTTCAAAGTGCTCATCGACCACAATTCCACGCTGCATTTTAACATTGAGTCCGTCA
>JAGPMA010000081.1 GCA_018053145.1 Oscillospiraceae bacterium
AAATAGTGAAGCATGGTTGCAATATGCGGTAAGACGAAACCTTCTTAATGAAAAGCAAGAAAATATCATTGAACTCAAAAACAAAGCTTTGCAAGACGAAAAAATAACTGCATATCTGAATGACATTACAGATTTTCACAGTATAATAGTAAGCAATCATAAGAATCCCGATTTGCCTATTCACAAATTGCTTTTTTTGTTGGACATTGGCTTAGATGACACCGAGGAAGTGCAATGTGCTATAAACGAAATTATGAAGCATAAAGATGAAAATGGAGTATATCTATCGTTAACAAATATTCCAAAGCATTTTGGTGGAAGTGGCGAAGATGCTTTTGGTTGGTGCCTATGTGATGCGCCCTTGTTACTTTTAGCTTTGCTGAAAGTAAATGTTGACTATGAAAAGCACATAAAACAAGGAGTTGATTATTTAGCTGCGCTTTTTCAAAATCAAGGATATCCATGCGCTGTATCACGTGAGCACGGAAAATTTAGAGGCCCAGGGCGTAAGGACGATTGTTGCCCTTATGCGACATTAATTATGCTAAAGCTGTTTTCTGAAATCCCTGAATATAGGGATAGTGAGCTGGCATGTGACAGTGCTGACGGACTGCTCTCATTATGGGAAAATAGTCTTCAAAGTCACCCATATATGTTTTATATGGGTACGGATTTCAGAAAACTAAAAGCTCCTGCTATGTGGTACGATATTGTTAGTGTTGCTGATGCATTAAGCCGTTTTGACAGTGTAAAGAAAGATATACGCTTTTTGGAGATAATTTCAATTATTAAAGATAAACAAAACCCAAACGGTTTATTCACACCTGAATCAATATACCAAAAATGTGGTGGCTGGGATTTCGGGCAAAAGAAAGCTTCTTCTCCATATCTGACCTATTTATGTGCAAGAATATTCCAGCGTACAGAATTATGAGGATAAATTTAGGTTTGTTTCTTGTCGCAAATCTGTCGCAACACGATATAAACGAAATTGATAAATACAAACAATATCGGACGATATCATTTTATACAAAAGAGGCTCGACGCTGTATAGCGTCGAGCCTCTAATTAGTTTAAATGCCGTATGGATTACAAATATCGGCTTAAAAGTCCATAGCCGACGCATATGGTTGCTTGAGGTCTGAGACCATTTTGCATCTCAGCGAACGATGTCCTCACATAACCAATACCGCTTGAGCGGTTTATATGAAAGATACGCAACTATAGAAGTTATAATGATTTCCGGCAGCATATATGAGGCGTTATAGGCCAAGGACCAAATTGGTGATGCCCAGCCCAAATCGTTGGGGAAAAGAGCTTCCCAAATTATTACGCCGCTTATGAAATGACAAAGAAAACGACCAAAGAAGGTAACCACGATGCCTAAAACTATTGCCTTGCGGCGGTCTGCTATTACATGATTAAAGCAGGCGGAAAACCCAAGCGCAGTGTAAGCAAGGATATAGTCAAACACCACGATTCCTGCGGCACTTAAAGCGGTGGGAGCATATTGAACGTTGTTTAAACCAATGACCAGTTGCAAAACGCTGTAAATTAGCGATGATAAAATGCCCCATTTCGTGCCGTAGCGCTGAGCTATCATAACCAGAGGCAGCATACTGCATACCGTTATACCACCGCCAAGCACCCATGGCCCTTGAAACGTGAAAAGAGATAACACTGTACCAATTGCGATGAGCATTGCACTTTCTGCAATGCGATTGAGCTTCGTTTTCATAGATATTTCCTCCATTTTTTTGTCTTCGACTTATCCTGCGGTCGTGGCTGCTGATCCTTTGCTGCTGGACAACAAAAAAATCCCGCCATTGCAGGTATTGCAACGCGGAACATCAAGGAAATATTCCATTGATTCCTACGCCGGCATTACCCGGATCAGGTTCGAGGGTCCCAAGCGTAATAGCTTGATCTCAGCCGACTTACGTCAGCCCCCCTTGTGTTCTTACACAATTGGCATTATAATAAAACAATCGTGCCTTGTCAAGATTGTGACGGAAAATATTGATGCACGGGTATAATCGTTGGTGGATAACCAGATGTATGCTTTAAACAAATCATGAAAATATTTATTTAGGTGATAGTTCAAATTACAAGGTGGTGCAATTTGAAGATGGAACACAGACAGATTAAATCAAAAAGCGGAACGACACATTACTGGATATCTAAAAGAGAAAACAGCCAATGTGTCGTGTTTACGCATGGACTTACAGCAAGCCATATTATGTTTGAAAAGCAAGTTGAATATTTTTCAAAGGATTATACAGTTATTACGTGGGATGTCCCTATGCATGGAGAATCACGCCCTTACAAGAATTTCTCATATGAAAATACCGCAATGGAGCTGCGTGAAATACTAAAAACCGAGCAAATCGAACAAGTGTTTCTCGTAGGTATGTCGATGGGAGGATATCCAAGTCAAGAATTTGCGCTTTTATATTCCGAAATGGTTTCGGGCTTTGTGGCACTGGATACTACTCCCTATGGGCTTGGCTATTATTCGAAATTCGATAAATGGTGTCTAAAACGGGTTGAACCGATGGCAAAATGCTTCCCCGAAAAAATGCTTAAAAAGAGCATGGCAAAATCCGTTTCAAAAACAGAATACTCTTATGCAACAATGGTGAAAATGCTGGAACCTCTTAAGAAAAAGGAAGTTTGTGAACAGATGGGGCTTGCATATGCGGGGTTTCTTAAAGAGAACCGTAATGCACGCTTCAATTTTCCTGTTCTAATTCTTCTCGGAGAATATGATGCGACCGGAAAAGTAAAGAAGTATTGTGAAGCTTGGTCGAAAAAAGAGGGATATCCCTTGCACATAATTAAAGACGCTGCACATTTTTCAAACGGAGACAATCCCGATGCTGTTAACAAAGAAATTAGCTCCTTTATCGAAGCGAATACATTAAAAACGTAGAAAAGACCGTATGGAGCTTTCGGCTACGAGTGATTCTACAGATGAATCGTTGGCAGTCGGACGCAAATGCTTTTAACTTTGGTTTGGAGTTGATTATTCTTGGTTTCACTTTTATTGGCAATCATTTATGCGTCTTTCATAAGTTTAGGCTTGCCGGATTCAATTCTTGGTTCTGCATGGCCGAGTATGTACGGGTCTTTGGGAGTTTCCGTTTCATATGCTGGCGTTTTGTCCTTGACCATAGCCGTTGGTACTGTTATTTCAAGCCTTTTCAGTGCGAAGTTGATTCATAAAATCGGTACAGGCTGGGTAACGGCAATCAGTGTTGGCATGACGGCGGCTGCACTTTTAGGTTTTTCCATATCTAATTCGTTTATTGCTTTATGCCTGTGGTCAATACCATATGGCTTGGGAGCGGGAAGTGTTGACGTTGCACTGAATAATTTTGTCGCCGTTAATTACAAGTCAAAACACATGAGCTGGCTGCATTGTTTTTGGGGCATCGGCGCATCACTTGGCCCTTATATTATGGGCTTGTGCTTAACCGCGGGAGGAACCTGGCGCAATGGCTACAGAACAATCTCGCTAATTCAAATCGCCCTCACTGTTGTCTTAATTTTTTCGATTCCGCTATGGAAGAAACAACACTCAGCAAGCACTGAAACCATTAAACAGAAAAGAGACCTAAAAGCTAAAGAGCTTGTTCGTATCCCCGGCGCAAAAGCTGCCCTGCTCGCTTTTTTCTGCTATTGCGCGTTGGAGATAACGACGGGTATGTGGGCAAGCAGCTACATGGTACTCGCAAAAGGAATGTCCGCGGAAACAGCTGCAAAATGGGCGTCACTTTTCTATCTCGGCATTACAGGAGGAAGATTTGTCAGCGGCTTTGTTACTATAAAGCTAGGCGATAGAAGAATGGTTGCGCTTGGGCAAGTGATTGTTGTTCTTGGGGTGATTTCGATTCTGCTTCCGTTCGGAAACGTCTCGGTGCTTGCTGGTCTAATTCTCGTCGGACTTGGCTGCGCTCCGATTTTCCCGAGCCTGCTCCATGAAACACCCGAAAACTTCGGGGCGGATTTGTCGCAATCCATCATGGGGATGCAAATGGCGTGTGCATACGTTGGAGCAGCTCTAATGCCACCCTTATTTGGAATTCTTGCGGATTATGTTAGTATAAAACTATACCCCTCGTTTTTGCTCTTCTTTGCGTTGCTACTGATTTTTGCTGTTATCAGACTTAACAAGGCGGTAAAACATAAAGACTGTAACGGGTGATAAACAATTGCTGCGCGCTGAAAAGCATAAAGATACAGTAAAAACTGTTTAATTGTTGGTTGAAATATATGGATTTAGTAATGAAAATGTGTTATTGTTAATAAGCTGAGGTTAGATTTTATTTCCCTCGCTTTTGATTTAAATTTTAGAGGTGATAACATTGAAGGTACTGATGATAAACGGAAGTCCTCATAAGGAGGGCTGCACTTATACTGCGCTTAGAGAGATTGAAAAAGAATTGCTCAAGCTTAAAATCGAAACGGAAATCGTGCATATCGGTGTGCAGCCGATACGCGGGTGCATTGGCTGCAATAAGTGCAAGGGTGGAAGATGCGTTTTCGATGATGATATAGTAAACCGCCTTCTCGAAAAAGCTGAAAGCGCCGACGCCTATATTTTCGGGTCTCCGGTTCATTACGCAGGTGCTTCGGGAAGCCTTACCTGCGTGCTGGACAGGTTTTTCTACGCAGGTGAAAACCACGCCTATAAGCCGGGCGCAGCTATCGTATCCTGTAGGAGAGGCGGAGCGACGGCTGCCTTTGATCAGTTAAATAAATACTTTACAATTAAGAATATGCCCATTGTTTCATCACAGTATTGGAACATGGTTCACGGGAATACCCCTGAAGAAGTCATGCAGGACGCTGAGGGCATGCAAATTATGCGCACGCTCGGGAAGAACATGGGTTGGCTACTTAAGTGCATTGAAGCCGGAAAAAACAACGGCGTTGCCTTGCCCGAAAAAGAAAAGCAGATAGTAACCAATTTCATTAGATAATGTCCGAAAAATGAAGAGGCTCGGCGCGTTTGCGCCGAGCCTGCTTGCTGTATGTAAATGATACTGTAATAGTTGACCACGTTGACACTGAAAAAGTTTACCACTAACCAAAAAACTTGTAAGATGGAGGCAACTCTATTTTACAAGGAGAGAAAGGCATGGTAGTGGGAATGGAACT